>NZ_JALPKP010000002.1:0-201266 GCF_051383635.1 Geodermatophilus sp. CPCC 205506
GTGCCCCGGCGGGGCGCGCAGCCACCGGCCGCGCGGGGGCGCGCTGGGCAGCCACCCGGGCCGGCCGGGAACGGAGCGGCCCCGCGGCCCTCACCCCCGCCCGGCGCCGAGTCGCCGTCGCCGTCGCCGTCGTCCGTGCCGCCGGTGCCCCCGGTGTGGACGTGGGCCGTGCCGGGGAGCGGCACCGGCCGGGACGACCCCGCACCGCCCGCGCCCGACGGGCCCCTGCCCGCCCAGTGGGGGCCGAACCGCCGGCGCGGGCCCGCCGTCGCGGCCGCCGCCGCTCCGCCCGCGTTCTGGGAGCGCCGCCGTCTGGGGCGCCTGCTCACCAGGCCGCGGAGGTGAGCGCCTCCACCGCCATCGGCATGGTGAGCAGCTCGCTGCGCGCCATGCTGATGGCGCAGATGCGGCTGAACCTCACCGTGGACGTCACGGTGCTGGCGCCCGACGAGCAGGCCGGGGACCGGCGGGTGAACCTGTTCCTCTACCGGCTGGAGGAGAACGCCTACCTGCGCAACCAGGAGGCGACCGTCTCGCCGAGCGATCCCGGCCGCCTCGTCCCGCCGCCGCTGTCGCTCGTCCTCTACTACCTGCTCACGGCGTACGCGCCGAACGACGCGGAGACCGGCAACGCCACGGCGCACCAGATCCTCGGGGAGGCGATGCGGGTCTTCCACGACAACCCCGTCGTCCCCGACGCCCACCTCGACCCGGGCCTCCGCGACGCCCGCGAGGACCTGCAGGTCGTCGGCAAGGCCCTGGACCTCGAGCAGCTCAGCCAGATCTGGAGCACCTTCTCCCGCCCGTTCCGGCCCTCCGTCCAGTACCAGGTCTCCACCGTCCAGCTCGACGCCCGCCGGCACGAGGGGCTGCGCACGCCCGCTCGCGTCCGCCGCGTGGCCGTCCCGGTCGTCCGGACGTACCCGGGACCGCCCGTCGTCGACGCCATGTCCCCGGTCCGTGGCCCGGCCGGCAGCGCCGTCGACTTCGCCGGCGAGCACCTGGCCGGCTGGCGGGTGGGCGTCGTGATGGGCGGACGCGTGGTCCTCCGCGACCACGACCTGACCGGCGACGCCTTCACCGTCCCCGTTCCGCCCGACGTGGCCGCCGGTGTCTACGACCTGCGGGTCGACGTCGCCGGGGTGTTCCGCCGCACCTTCCTCTTCGAGGTGACGTCGTGACGACCGCGGTGCTGCCCGCGACCGGCGTGCGCGGCTACGCCGACGACCTCGAGCACCTCGCGGACGAGCTTCGGCGCCTGGACCTGCGGATCCGCCTCCGGGCGGCCGAGCTCCGTGCCCGGCTGCACCCCGAGTCCCAGCTGGACCGGCCCGTCTACATCTCCGACGAGGAGGTCGACCGGCTGCTGCGGAGCGACGAGGGGCCGGTGGTGCGGGCGCTCGACGGCGGTGCCGGCCCGTCGGCCCCGGCGCAGCGGTCCGCCCTGGCGGAGCTGTCGGCCCGCATCGACGGCCGGGTGCGGCGCAGCACCGCGGACGGCGTCCCCCTGCGCCTGCCGCGGTTGCGGCGGGCGTTCGCGCTGTCCGACCTGGACGTGCAGACGGTCCTCGTCTGCCTGGCGCCGGAGCTGCGCCGCAAGTACGACCGCCTCTACGCCTACCTCCAGGACGACATCACCCGCCAGCGCCCCAGCGTCGACCTGGTCCTGGAACTGCTGTGCCCGGACGAGGCCGAGCGGTGGCGGGCCCGGGCGCGCTTCGCCGAGGGCGCACCGCTGCGGCGCAGCGGTCTGCTCGAGGTCGTGGCGGATCCGGCCAGCCCGTCCGGATCGAGCGGCCTCGCGCGCTTCCTCCGGCTGGACCCGCGCATCCTCGGCTTCCTGCTCGGCGACGACGCACTCGACGCCCGCCTCGACGGGCGGGCCCGGCTGTACCCGCCCGCGTCGGACCAGGACGCACCCGATGTGCTCCCCGACGTCCTCACCCGCCTGCAGGCGATGGTCGAGGCGCGGCTGCGCGACCCAGGTGGACGACCGGCCGTCGTCCACCTGCACGGCCCGGCCGGTGCCGGCAAGCAGACGCTCGCGCGGTACGTGTGCGGGCGGCTCGGCGTCGGACTCCTCGCCGTCGACGTCGACGCGGTCGTCGCCGAGCCCGCCGACGAGGCCGTGGCGCTGCTCCGGCTGGCCCTGCGCGAGGGGCTGCTGCAGGACGCCGTGGTGTATCTCGGCGGGGTGGACCCGCTCCAGGAGGCATCGGGTCGCCCGGTGGTGCGGGCCCTCGCCGACACGCTGGCCGAGTGCCGCCGGATGGTGATCTCCGCCGGCCGCACCCCCTGGTACGACGCGGCGGACGATCCGGGCCTGGTCAGCCCGGTCGAGGTGCCGGAGACGCCGGCGCCGGTGCGGGCAGCGGTGTGGCGGCGCGAGCTGGCGGGCCGGACCCCGAGGGCGCGGGACTGGGCCGGTGACCTCGCGACCCGGTACCGGCTGACCCCCGGCCGCATCCGCGCGGCGGTCCTCGCCGCGGCCGAGGAGGCGACCATCCGCGGGGAGGGTCCGGCCCTGACGCTGGATGACCTGACCCGGGCCTGCCGCCGGCAGTCCAGCCACCGGGTGGCCGAGCTGGCGAGCACCGTCGAGCCCTGCTACGGCTGGGACGACCTGGTCCTGCCGGACGACCGGACGACGCTGCTGCGGGAGATCTGCGACCAGGTGCGCCACCACCAGCGCGTCTACGAGGACTGGGGCTTCCGGCGCCGGCTCGGGCACGGCACGAGCCTCAGCGTCCTGTTCAGCGGGCCGCCGGGCACGGGGAAGACGATGGCGGCGCAGGTGCTGGCCGGCGATCTCGGACTCGACCTCTACCGGATCGACCTGTCGCGCGTGGTGAGCAAGTACATCGGGGAGACGGAGAAGAACCTCGCCCGCGTCTTCGCCGAGGCCGAGACCAGCAACGCCATCCTGTTCTTCGACGAGGCCGACGCCCTCTTCGGCAAGCGGACCGAGGTCGCCGACGCGCACGACCGCTATGCCAACATCGAGACCAGCTACCTGCTGCAGCGCATGGAGGACTACGCCGGGGTGGTCGTCCTCGCGACGAACCTGCGGCAGAACCTCGACGACGCGTTCGCGCGCCGGATCCGCTTCCTGGTCGACTTCCCGTTCCCGGACGAGCGGTCCCGGCAGCTGATGTGGCGCAAGCACCTGCCGCCCGACGCGCCGGTGGCCCCGGACGTCGACTGGGAGCTCCTGGCGCGGTCGTTCCCCGTCACCGGCGGCAGCATCAAGAACATCGTGCTCAACGCCGCCTTCCTGGCGGCGGCCGACGGCGGGCCCATCCGGCCGCAGCACCTGCTGCAGGGCACCCGGCGGGAGTTCGACAAGGTCGGCAAGGTCTGGAGCGATCCCCGATGACCGATGGCTTCCCCAACAAGCCGCGCATCCTCCGCGGTGCGTTCGTCGAGTTCGGGCTGACGATCCCGCCGCTCGTGGTGGTGTTCCAGTTCAACCCCCTGCAGCTGACCCGCAGCCGCAGCCTGACGTTCGCCGCCCCGGCGGCGGAGACGGGCGGGTCGGCGGCGCCGCTGCGCACCATCCGCCAGTTCCACGGGACGTTCAGCGACCTGACGGAGCTGCAGAAGCAGCAGATGGTCACCGTGCAGGAGCAGAGCATCGGGTTCGACCTGCGGCTCGACGCGACCGACCGGCTGGACGAGGAGGACGCGATCACCGAGAACTTCGGCATCGGGCCGCAGATCGCCACGCTGGAGCTGATGGTGCACCCGAAGTCGGAGAGCCTGGTCGGCGGCGCGCTGGCCAAGCTCCTGGGCCGGCCCGACGGGTTCAGCTTCACCCGCAGCGCCAACCCGCCCCTGATCCTGTTCGTCTTCGGTCGCAAGCGGGTGCTCCCGGTCAACATCAACAGCATGACGATCACCGAGACCGAGTTCAGCTCGGACCTGAACCCGGTCCGGGCGACGGTGGGGGTCAACCTGACCGTGATCGAGGGCAAGAGCGTCCCCTACCTGTACTCCAAGGCCATGACCGAGGCGATGTCGGCGCTCAACCTGGCCGGCATCGCCGACGTCGCGAACGTCGTCATCCCGGGGTGAGGCCGGTGTTCAGCGCGAGCTCGCGGTACCGGGGCGTGCCGACCGTGGCGGTCCCCGACCGGCAGGGGCGGATCGTCCGCGCCACGCAGGCCCGCCCGCTGCCCGAGGTGACGGGGACCTTCCGCCACGTCGTCGCCGCGGGGGACCGGCTCGACCAGCTCGCCACCACCTACTACGGCCGGTCCCGGGACTGGTGGCACATCTGCGACGCCAACCCCGACTCGCTCTCCCCGCTCGGGCTCCTCTCCGACGACCCGGTGGTGACCACGGAGTTCCCGCTCGGCGACGGCGACCCGCCGTGGGCCCGCCTGATCGCCGCGGTCCAGGAGCTGTCGGGCGTCGAGCACGTCCGCGTCGTCGACGACGCGGCCGGCCCGGCGCGGCCCCCGTGGTCGTTGCGGGTCACGCACAACCGCGTCACCGTCGCCGCGGAGGAGATCGCCGCCGCCCTCCGGTCGGTCCCGGTCGGCGTGGGCGAGTGGGTGGTGCTGGACCGGCTCGGCCGGGAGATCGTCGTCCCGCCCCCGGTGACCGGGGGGTGACCGCCGTGGCGCACGAGAACCTCCGGGTGCAGGTCGGCGGGGCCGAGGTGGAGCAGCTGTACGAGGACCTCCTCCTCGCGGAGGTCGACCTCGACGACGAGCTGGCGGGCACGTGCCGGCTCAGCGTCGCCCTCCTGCTGCGTCCGGACGGCCGGTGGGACTACCTCGACGACGAGCGGTTCGCCCCCTGGCAGCCGATCACCGTGGCCGCCGGGGTGGCGGAGGAGACCCAGGAGCTCTTCAGCGGCTACATCACCCACCTGCGCCCCGAGTTCGGCGAGGGGCTCGACCGGTGCCGCCTGGAGATCCTCGCGATGGACGCCAGCGTCCTCATGGACCGGGACGACGTGCTCAAGGACTGGCCGAACAAGAAGGACAGCGACATCGCGCGGGAGACGTTCCAGGCCCACGACCTCGAGCCGGACGTCACCGACACCGAGGTGGTCCACGACGAGGAGGTCTCGACGATCATCCAGCGGGAGACCGACATGCAGTTCCTGCAGCGCCTCGCCGTGCGCAACGGGTTCGAGTGCTACGTCGACGGCACGCGCGGGTACTTCGGCCCCCCGGCGGCGTCCGAGGGCGACCAGCCGGTCCTCGCGGTCGCGTTCGGCGACGAGACCAACGTGACCCGGTTCGCCCTGGAGGTCGACGCGCTCACGCCGTCGGCGGTCGCGATGTCCCAGGTGGACCGGCTGAGCGGGGAGGTCCTCGACGCCCGCGCCGAGTCGGGCCTGCAGCCGCCCCTCGGGGCCAGGCCCCTCGCCGCGTACCTGTCGTCCGGGATGTCCCCGGGTGTGGTCCAGGTGGGCCGGGCGGTGACCACCGGCACGGCGGAGATGGCGGTCCTGTGCCAGGCGCTGTACGACCGGGCGGAGCACTTCGTGACCGGTGAGGGTGAGCTCGACTCGCACCGCTACGGAGCGGTGCTGCGACCGCGCTCCACGGTGGTGGTCAAGGGGGTCGGGCGGACCCACAGCGGCAGCTACCTGGTCACCCGGGTCCGGCACGCCTTCACCGCCGAGGGCTACACGCAGACCTTCGGCGTCAAGCGCAACGCCCTGGAACCCACCGGCGCCGAGGACTTCGCCGGTGCGGGCGACGGTCTGCTGGGAGCGCTGGCGTGATCGGCGCCGGGGCCGCTCTGGAGCGGGTCGTCGCCGACCTGGTGGAGCGGGTCGAGCGGCGGTTCTACGGCAAGTACCGGGGCTTCGTCGTCGACAACGAGGACCCGGCCCGGCTCGGCCGGCTCCGCGTCCGGGTGCCCAGCCTGCTCGGCAACGACGTGGTGACGGGGTGGGCGGCCCCCTGCCTCCCCTACGGCGGGGCCGCCGGCGAGGGCTTCCTGTTCCTGCCCGCACCCGAGGCCGGCGTGTGGGTGGAGTTCGAGGAGGGCGACCTGGAGTTCCCCGTCTGGGTGGGGACGTTCTGGAGCCGGCCCGGGGACAGCAGCCAGCTGCCCCGGCCGACCGCACCGGACGGCGAGGAGGCCGGGGAGGTGCAGGACCCCCCGACCCGCAAGATCCTCACGACGGCCTGCGGGCACACCCTCCAGTTCGAGGACGCCGACGGGGAGGAGTCGGTGCTCCTGCACGACGGCGTCAACGGGCACCTCGTCGTCCTCGACGGCGACGGGCTGAGCATCGTCGACGGCGTCAACGGCCACGAGATCCGGCTGTCCTCCAGCGGGGTGCGGATCACCGACGGGGTCTCCGAGGGCAACACCGTCGAGCTGGCCGCCGGCGGCATCACCCTGGCCGACAAGAACCAGAACAGGATCGTCATGGGCGCCGGCGGCATCCAGCTCGGGGACGGCGCCGCGCAGGCGCTCGTGCTCGGCACCCAGCTGGCCACCCAGGTCGGCACCTTCCTGACCGCGCTGAACGCGCACACGCACGTGGGGAACCTCGGCGCCCCGACGTCGCCGCCGGCCACCCCGATGCAGCTGTCGGTTCCGCTGTCGGCCAAGCACAAGGTCCAGTAGGGGGGCGCGGTGGCACTGACGGTCGGCACCCAGGACGCGGACCGCGGCCTGAGCAAGGCGGTCTACGACCAGCTGGACGCCCTGCTCTCACCGCCGCTGCAGCAGGCGGTCGAGGCCGCGTCCGGCCCCGCGAAGGAGGCCGCCCAGCAGGCCCTGGAGGGCGCTCGGTCGGGGTGGCGGAAGCTCGCCTTCGCGATCGCCACCGGCGTGGTCACCCACCTGCTGGACAACCTCGAGGTCACCGGCGTCCGGACCGGGGGCAACGTCGTCGCCCAGGTCTCCGGGCAGGTGGCCGTGCAGAACGGGGTCGTCCTCGCGCAGGTCAACGGCGGCACCGGCCTGGTGCGCTGACGGGGAGGCGGAGATGACGACTCGTGCGCCCGGCGGTCCCGGGTTCCCGTTCGCGGTGACCCCGGCGGGCGGCATCGCCACCCACGCCGACGGGGACGCCGAGCTGCGGGGGCGGATCCTCCAGGTGCTGTTCACCGCCCCCGGAGAGCGGGTGAACCTGCCCGAGTTCGGCTGCGGCCTGCTCAACCTGGTCTTCGACGCGAGCAACCCGGTGCTGGCGGCCGCGATCGAGTTCACCGTCGGCCAGGCCCTCACCCGCTGGCTCGGCGACGAGCTCGTCGTCACCGGCGTCGACGTGGAGGCACACGAGGAGGTGCTGACGGTCGAGGTGGCCTACCAGCGCCGGCTCGACCTGGCCCGCCGCTCGATCCGCTTCCAGGCGTCGTGAGGAGGCCGGCATGACCGCACCCGTACCGGACGGCCGGCCGGTGATCGACTACCTGGCCCGCGACCACGACAGCCTGCTCCAGGCGATGCGCGACCTGATCCCGCAGGTGCTGCCCGAGTGGCGCGACCACACCAACGAGGCCGACGTCGGCAGCGTCCTCCTCGAGCTGTTCGCGCACATGGGGGACATCCTCAGCTACTACCAGGACCGGGTCGCCGACGAGAGCTTCCTGGGGACGGCCCGCACCCGGCGCAGCGTCATCCACCACCTCCGGCTGATCGGCTACCAGCTGGCCACCGCCGCTCCGGCCGCCACGCAGCTGCGCGTGTCGGTCCGGGCCTCGGTCACCGACACGGTCACCCTGCGCCGGGGCGCCGCGTTCGCCACCCGCAGCCTCCGCGACCGCCCCAGCGTGCGCTTCGAGTACACCGGGGACACCGCCCTGACCATCGACTTCTCGAGGGTGACCGCGGTCGACGGCCGCAAGGTCGTGTCGTTCGACGTGGAGGAGGGCCGCCTGTTCGAGGACGAGCTGCTCGGGCAGGCCACCCGCGCCCCCGACCAGCGCTTCCCGGTGGCCCACCCCGGGATCATCCGGCGCCCGCCCGGTGCGCAGCAGCAGGCCAGCCGCGACATCCGGCTCACGACGCGGCTCGGCGAGGAGGTCGAGGACTGGGAGCTGCGCGACACGCTCACGTTCAGCAACGGCCGGTCGCGCCACTTCGCGCTCGAGATCGACGAGGACGACCAGGGGACCGTCGTCTTCGGGGACGGGGTCTTCGGGGCCGTGCCCCCCGCCGGTGCCGACATCCGGATCACCTACCGGACGGGCGGCGGGCGGCTCGGCAACGTGCCCGCCGACGCGATCCGGACGATCGCCGACGCCCCCGCCCTGGCCCGGCTCGGGGCCACGGTGACCAACCCGGCCGCCGCGACCGGCGGCGCCGAGCGGGAGTCGATCGAGCACGCCGTCGAGCACGCCCCCGCGGTGTTCCGCGCGCAGGAGCGGGCTGTCACGGCCGCCGACTACGAGGCGCTCGCGCTCAGCTTCGAGGGCGTCGGCAAGGTCAAGGCGCTCCCGGTGGGGTGGAACCGGGTGCAGCTGCTGGTCGCCCCGGCGGGCGGCGGAACGGTGAGCGACGTGCTGCGGGTCGGGCTCACCGGCTACCTGGAGGACAAGCGCATGCTCGGCCACGTCGTCGAGGTCGAGGACGCCGACCCGGTCCCCATCCTGGTCACGGCGGAGATCGGCGTGGAGAGCTACTACGTGCAGAGCGAGGTCGTCCCGGCCGTGGAAGCGGCCGCGGCCCGGCTCCTCGCGTTCGCGGACGTGCGCTTCGGGGAGCCCGTCTACCTCAGCGCGTTCTACGAGCGCATCCAGGACGTCCCCGGCGTCCGGTTCGTCAACATCACCGAGTTCCGCCGGGCCGACGTGCCGGACCCGCTGCTGGAACCCTCCGGGCGGATCCTGCTGGAGCCGACCGAGCTGCCGACGGTGCCCGACGTCGGGGAGTACTCCGCCGGTCTGAAGGTGGTCGTCGTCGGGGGCGGTGGCTGACCGTGCGGATCGACCGGCTCCGGGCGGTGCCGCACCCGCTGGGGCACCGCATCGACGTCGGCTGGCGGGTCGTGGACGCGGCGGGGGCCACCGGCGTCCGCGTGGTCCGGCGGGAGGGCACGCACCCGGTCGACCCGGGGGACGGCGAGGAGGTCCCCGGGGATCTCACCTCGGCCCACGACGAGGGCCTGCGGGCCGAGACGACGTACTACTACTCACTGTTCCCCTTCACCGGCGAGCCACCGCAGTTCGCCGACGACCCGCCGTACCGGATCAGCGCCACGGCGACGGCCTCCTACGACTTCGCCGGGCGCATGTACGACCTGCTGCCGGCCGTGTACCGGCGGTACGACACCGTGACCCAGGCCGGCACCGCTCCCGTGCCGGGCGGGCGCGGCCAGGGCGTCCTCCGCCGCTTCCTCGAGCTCCCGGGCTCGCAGCTGGACCAGCTCTACAGCCTGGCCCGGGTGGCGCTGGCGCTGCACGACGTCGACCGGGTGGACGGCCGGCTGCTGCCGCTGCTGGCCCGGTGGATCGGCTGGCGCACCGACCACGGGCTGCCGGTGCGCGCCCAGCGGAACGAGGTGCGCTTCGCCCCGCACCTCTACCGCCTCACCGGCGCGGTCGGCCCTGTGACCGCCGCCGTCCGGCGCGTGACGGGGCACTCGGCGCAGGTGAAGGAGTACCTGCACAACGTGGCGCTGACCAACCAGCCCGAGCGGCTCAACCTGTGGGCGGCGGCGCGCGATGCCCGGGAGTGGACCTCCGGAGCGGTCGTGTCGGTGGACTTCGCCCACGACGGCCGGGTCGCGCACGTGCGCGACGACGACGGCGCGGACCTGTTCGTGTTCCACACCCTCCGCCGGAGGGGGTGGGAGATCCGGGCCAAGCGCCGGGTGGGGGAGGAGTGGGAGCCCAGCACCGCGCTGGTCGACCGGCCCGAGATCGACCGGGACCCGGCCGTGGCCCGGCAGGGCCCACGGCTCTGGCTGTTCTGGAACGGCGTGAACGCACGGACCGGCCGGTGGGAGCTGCTCGCGCGCACCCGGGAGCGGGGGACCTGGTCGGATCCCACGGTCGTCGGCGCGTCGGACGCCGACCGCCGGACCCCCGTCGCGGTCGTCGACTCGACGGGTGGGCTCTGGCTGTTCTGGCGGGAGTGGGCCGGCTCGTCCTGGCAGGTGCGGTACGACCGGCACGACGGGAACCGGTGGCAGCTGGCGGACCCGGCGGTCCTGCGGGACGGCGACGGCCGGGCCGTCGTCGCAGACGACGACCTGGTGGCGGTGGCGGCCGCGGAGGGAGACGCCGGGCCTCCGCTGTGGCTGTTCTGGGCCACCCGGATCCCGGGTCCGGACGGAGCCCGCCGGTGGGCCGTCCGCTGGCGGACCAAGGAGGGGCTGGACCCGGCGACCGACGACTGGTCGCCGGTGCAGACGCTGCCGGGGGACGACGCCGGAGCCCACGACCGCGAGCCCGCACCCCTGCTGCGCACGTCCGGGGACCTGGAGCTGTTCTGGGCGACGACGAGGACCGGGAACTGGTCGATCGCCACCGCGGTCCTCGACGCCCCGGGCGGCACCTGGGGGCCGGTCGACCGGGTCGGCAGCGGCCCGTTCTCGAACCGCGCGCCGCTCGCCGTCGTGCTCGAGGGCGACCGCACGCTGCTGCTGTACCGGTCCAACGAGAGCCTGTCCCACCTCGAGGGCCGGACGGTGCTGGACGCGCGGTACGCGGGGACGACGACGGTCCGGTCCACCGACGCCGGCAAGATCGCGCTGCGCGGCGGTCCGGAGGACTTCCAGACCTACACGTACGACACGCGGGACCCCGGGCCGCCGGGTCACGGCCTGGTGACCCGGCACACGGTCGGCGTCTTCCTCGGCGCGGCCACGGCGCCCCCGGCACGTGACCGGTCCACCGAGCTCGCCGTCGCCCGGCTGGAGCGCGTCCTCCCCGAGGTCCTCCCGGTCACCGTCCGCGCGATCGTCCGGCCGCCCCCAGCCGAACCCTGAGGAGCACCATGAGCGACTTCTCCCGGCCTCCCCTGGACCTGCTGCGCGACAGCCGCGAGCGGGGCTACGCCGGCCTGCACGTCCAGCAGGGCGTGCCGATCCTCGACCGCGACCTCAACCTCCTGCAGGACCTCGTCGTGGCCGCGGTGCGCGACCTCGCCGCCCGCTACATCGGGAACGGTGTGTCCGCGGGGTCCGAGGCGTTTCTCATCGAGCCGGTGCAGGAGCCGCAGGACTTCCGCGTCGCGGCGGGGCCCGACGACGGCCCGGGCTGGTGCCTGGTGGACGGGATCGAGGTGCCCATCCGGGGACCGGTGCGCTACTCGGAGCAGCGCGACGCGGCCGGCCGGCCGCTGCCGGAGCTGACCACACCGGGCCCACCCGACGCCGATCCGCGGGTGGACGTCGTCTACCTCGACGCCTGGGTCGACGAGGTCGAGGGGACGCCCGACCTGGACAACAGCGCCGACGTCGGGATGCCCACCTCGACGCGCCTGGTGGTGCGGTCTCTGGTGCGGGTCGCCGAGGGGGGTGAGCCTCCGGCCGACGCGGGGGGACACGTGTTCTACCGGCTGGCGCGTCTGCAGCGGCCGCACGGCCGGAACGTGGTCGACGCGGCCATGATCGAGGACCTCCGGCAGCGCCGGCTCACCCTGGCCGACCTCGAGCGCCGGCTGACCGTCGTCGAGCGGGTGCTGCTGGTGCCCCGGTTCGTGCCGCCTCCGGGACAGCTGCTCCCCACCACGACGCCGACGCATGCGAACGACGCCGTGCGGCTGAAGGGCACCAACTTCAAGGTCGGGAAGCTGGAGGTGCTCATCGGTGGCGTCCTGGCGAAACAGCTGTCGGACCCGGGGGAGGACGAGGCGGTGGCCGAGGTGCCCTTCGGGCTGACCCCCGAGGGCCGGGAGACGCTGGTCAAGGTGACCGTCCGCAACGAGGGCGGGGGAACCACCAGCGACGAGGACCTGAAGATCACGCCGAAGCTCGCCCTCGTCCCGGACAGGGACGAGCAGTTCACCCCCGAGAGCGGCCCTCCGGGAACCGACGTGACGATCAGCGGTTACGACTTCAGCATCGGCCAGCTCACGGTGACCTTCGCGACGACCCGCGCCACCGTGGTCGGGACGCCGACGAACACCACGGTGGTGGCCCGGGTGCCCGACGGGCTTGCCCCGGGCAGGAGGCGCATCACGCTGTCCATCGCCGGGCAGCAGAACGTCAGCACGGCGAAGGAGTTCGAGGTCGCCGCCTTCCCCGTGCCGAGGTTCGACGCCGGGCCGTTCTCGGTGCCGGCCGGGAGCGCCGGGACGCAGGTGACGCTGAGGGGGGTGAACTTCGACGTGCTGCCGGTGAAGGTGTTCTTCGCCGATGCCCGTGCCGACATCGTCGGGACCCCGACCAACACCCGGATCGTCACGAAGGTGCCGCCCGACCTGGTCCCGACCGGCGCCCAGGACCGGCAGGTGCAGGTCTCCGTGAACACCCCCGGCGGCACCGCCGTCAGCGCCACGCTCTTCACCGTCCGGCGCTGACCCCTCCCGAGGGATCTCCCCGAAGCGGGGCCGCGCGCCCGCTGCCGAGCATGGTGGGCGGCCGAGCCGTCCGGTGACACCACGACCGGGGTGCGGCCCGCCCGAGCAGCGCGCGACCCGGGGGAGCGGTCGTGGACCCTCAGCCGATCAGCTGGACCGAGTACGGAGTGCCCACGGCGCCCGGGACGTGGCGGCCCGAGGAGGCGCGCTGCAGGGAGAGCGGCACCGACCAGGTCGGCCAACTGCGACCGCTGGAGCGGGCGCACCTCGGCGCCCTGCACGGCCACGGCGTCGCCTCTGGGCTGGCGGTCCGCGCGACCGCGGGAGAGACCGCCGTGCGGGTGGCTCCGGGCGTGGCCGTCGACCCCGCCGGCCGGCACGTCGTGCTCGCCGCCGGCGGCTGGGCGGAGCTCGCCGTCAACCTCGTGCTGGGCTCCCAGCTGACCGCGGTGACCCAGGAGGGTGTCGAGGTGCCGACGGCCGGCCGGTCGGGTACGTGCCGGGTCGTCGTCCGGTGGCGGGAGACGTTCGACCAGGCGCTGCGCAACCAGACGGGGCGTTTCCTCACCCACCAGACCCCCTGGCTGCGGGTCGTGGCCGCAGCGGAGGGCGACGACGTGGTGCTGGCCACCGTCGTGCTCACCGCGGACGGCCGGGTCACCCCGGGCGGGGTGAGCGCCGAGGGGCGGGCCGGCCCGGCCCCTGCCGCGGCGTCGCTGCAGCTGCGGGCCGCCACGACGCAGCCGGGTGGCCAGGACGGCGGGGTGCAGGTCGCCGAGCGGACCGCCGGCGAGGTGCGCGCGCGGCCCGGCGGAGGCGTGGAGATCCGTGCCGCCGCAACGGGTACCCCGTCGCTGACCGTCTCGGCCACGGGCAACGTGGGCATCGGCACCGCCACCCCGGCCCAGCCCCTCCAGGTGGCCGGTGCGGCCGACGTCACCGGTCCGCTCACCGCCGGGGGAGCGCTGCGGGTGGCCGGGGCGGCCACGCTGGACCAGGCGCTGACCGTGGCCGGCCTGCTCACCGCCGCCGGTCCGCTGCGGGTGACCGGCGCCGCCGACGTCTCCGGCCCGCTGACCGTCACCGGCCCGCTCACCGCCACCGGTCCGCTGCGGGTGACCGGCGCCGCCGACGTCTCCGGCCCGCTGACCGTCACCGGCCTGCTCACCACCGCCGGTCCGCTGCGGGTGACCGGCGCCGCCGACGTCTCCGGCCCGCTGACCGTCACCGGCGCGCTGACCGCGCGGGGGACGTTCCGGGTTGCCGGGGCGGTGACCCTCGAGCAGGAGCTCACCGTCGCCGCCGCCATCCGCCTGACCGCGGCCGGCGCGGCGCCGGGCCCGGTCCGCCTCCAGAGCGACGGCGTCCGCCGCCTGACCGTGCACGCCGACGAGCTCGGCGTCGTGCAGGAGGGCGCGGAGCGGATGACGGTCACCGGCGGGCGGCTGGGCCTCGGCGGTGCTCCCCGGGCGGCGCTGGACAGCCGCGCCGGCGGCCTGGCGAACGGGGTCACCCTCGGCACCGGCGGGGTCGCGACCGGAGGCGACCCGAGGAGCGTGGCCTACCCGTGGAGCTACGAGACCGTCGGGGTCACCGAGCCGATCTTCAACCTGCGCCTGCAGTCGCCCGGCCGGATCTTCCTGCACACCTACGACGCGGTGGGCAACACCCACTGGCCGCGACTGGCCGTCGGCGGCTCCGGGGGCTTCGCGGAGGTGGTCGTCGGCTCCACGGCGAACGGCCGGCTGTGGGTCCGGCACATCGACGGCAAGCACCACCTGCAGGACAGCGAGGACGACCTGTACCTCAACTGGGGGACCGGGCGCGCCGTGCACGTGGGTGGCGGTGCCCGCGCGGACCTGCTCGTCCACGGCGCGGTCCGGAGCGACGCCGATCTCACGGTGGGCGGCGGCCTGACGGTCGCCGGCGAGGTGTTCCTGGGCTACGCGCGCACGTCGCTGCGCGGTTTCGACGGCGGCGGCCGCAGCGGCTACCACTGGATCAGGACCGAGGGGGACGAGGACGACCTGTGGATGGCCTTCGCCTACCCGTTCCCCAACTCCACCATCCCGAAGCGGATCGAGGGTGCGGTCCCGTTCTACGGCCGGTTCGTCAACCACTCGGACGCCCGCGCGAAGACCGACGTCGCGCCCATCGGCGAGGCGCTGGCGAGGCTGGCGGGCATCCGCGGTGTCGCGTTCCGCTGGGCCGACAGCGCCCGCACGCTCGGCGGGACACCGGGGGAGCCGGCGATGGGGGTGGTCGCCCAGGAGGTGGCGGCCGTCTTCCCCGAGCTGGTGACCGGCACCGAGGACGACGAGTACATGGCGGTGGACTACGCGGGCCTCACCGGGGTCCTCGTCGAGGCCGTCAAGGAGCTGACCCGCCGCACCGAGGACCTCGCCACCCGGCTGGCCGCCCTGGAGCACGGCGGCTCGCCCGGGTAGCGCCCGGCGCAGGGACCTCCCGGAAGCGACGTACCCGGTCGGCGCCCGAGCATCCGGGGTGCCGGACCCGGATCGCGACGTCGGAGGCAACCGTGGAACCTCGTCCGATCAGTCACACCGAGTACGGCGTCGGAACGACCCCCGGTGTCCCGCGGCCCGGCTCCACGAGCCACGAGGAGAGCGGCATCGACCTCGAGTCCTACCTGCGCCCGCTGGAGCAGGCGCACGCCGGCGCGCTGCACGGGCACGGGGTCGCCGTGGGGCTGGCCGTCCGCGCGGTCCCCGGGGAGTCCGTCGTCCGCGTGACGACCGGGGTCGCCGTGGACGGCTCCGGCCGGCACGTGGTGCTCGCGCCCGGCGGCGCGGCGGAGGTGGCCGACGACCCCACCCTGGGCAGCGTCCTCGTCCCGGTCGACGGCTCGGGGGTGGAGCTGCCGACCGCGGGCCGGTCGGGGGCCTGCCGGGTGACGGTGCGCTGGCGGGAGACGTTCGACCAGGACCTGCGCGACCAGACCGGGGCGTTCCTGACCCGGCACACCCCCTGGCTCCGGCTGGAGCCGACCGCCGGCGGAGCGCCCGGACCGGAGGCGGTCGCGCTCGGCACGGTGACCCTGGACGGCACCGGCCGGATCGTCGCCGGAGGTGCCGACGCCGGTGAGCGGGGGAGCGTCGAGGCGGCGGCAGCCGTGGTCCGCGTGCGTGGCAGCGCGGTGCGCCCGTCGGCGGACGGGCTGGCGCTGGAGGTGGGCGAGGTCGCCCGCGCGGAGCTGCGCGGACGACCCGGCGGTGGCCTCGACCTCCGCGTCGGCGACCCGGCCGGGGACCCCCCGGCGCTGGCGGTCTCCTCGTCGGGGCACGTCGGCATCGGCACCCCCACCCCGAGCCGGTCGCTGGACGTGGCCGGTGGCGCCGCCGTGTCCGGCTCCCTGTCGGTCGGTGGCCGGCTGCGCGCCTCGGACGGTGTGACGCTGGCCGGCGGTCCCGGCGACGACGCGGCCGGCTTCCACCTGACGGTCGGAGCGGTCGGCGAGACCCCGGTGCTGCGCCTGCACGGTGGCGCCGACGACACCGGTCCGGTCCTGCTCAGCGTCACGTCCGCCGGCGCCCTCACCATCGGCACCGCGACCGGGCGGGTCTCGGTGCAGGACGACCTGTCGGTCCGCGGCGCCCTGTTCGTGACCAACTCGAGCGGCGGGACCGTCACGATCAGCGGCCGGACGTGGGACAACGAGGCCGACTTCTCCCCGAGCAACCTCAAGGTCGTGATGGCGAACCGCTTCCTGATCCCGAACCGGGACCGGCCCTTCCAGTTCCTCGTCGGCTACGGCCGGGAGCGGTTCATCCTGGGCGAGGGAGGGCTGGCGCACCGCTTCGTCCGGGTCTTCAGCGTCGACGACAAGGGCAACGCCTTCTTCGCCGGGAGCAAGGGCGGCTACGTGGTGGACTACTTCGTCAACGCCGTGGGCGGACCGCTGGAGCGGGGCGACGTCGTGGTGCTGCGCCGCAGCCCCCCGGTGGCGTCCTACGGCACGTCCGGAGCCATCCCGATCCCCGAGGTGGACCTCACCGACGAGGCCCACGACGGCCGGGTCTGCGGCATCGTCGCCGACGCGGTGCCCGCCGGCGGCCTGCCCGGGACCGACCCCGCCGACGACGACGGCGAGGCGTCCGCCCCCGGCCACCCCCTGGCCCGGTACGCCGGGGAGCAGGACGCCACCGACGCAACGGTCGCCGACCGGCGGATGGGCCGCATGGTGACGCTGGGCTGCTGGAACCACTGCAAGGTGGACGCCGACATCGCCCCGGTGGAGGTCGGCGACCTGCTCACCACCAGCCCGACCAGTGGCCACGCGCAGAAGGTGACCGACCGGAGCCGCGCGCCCGGGACGGTCCTGGGCAAGGCCCTGGCCCCGCTGCCGGGCGGCCGCGGCACGATCCCGGTCCTCGTGGCCCTGCAGTGACGTGACGCTGCAGTACAGCCGCGCGCCGGTCAGCCGGCCGGAGCCGCGTCCTCACCGGCGGGGTCGAGCAGTTCCTGCAGCACCTGCACCGCGCCGCTGATGCGCAGCAGCGTCTGCTGCAGCTGCGTCTGCTCGCGTTCCAGCTCGCGCAGCCGGGTCTCCCCGAGCTGTAGCTCGTGCCGCAGCACGGTCAGCCGGTCCCGGCTGCGCTCCGCCAGGTCACCGGGCGTGGTTACGGTCTCCGCCACCGTCGATCTCCTCCACCTCGGGCACCGGAACGGCCGGGAGCGGCCGGGCCGGCGCAGAGGACCCACCGTGTCCGCCCGGCCCGGATCGCGCTTCCGGGAACTCCCCATGCGGTCGGGACGGCGCACTCCGGAGGGGTGACCGGGGCCGCGCGGCGGGGCTACCGTCGCGCCGTGTCCCGTACGGTGCACGTCGTCGAGCGACAGCGGGCGGGCCCTCGCCGGGCCGCCGCCCGGAGGGACGTGCCGCTGCGCAGCCCGGTGGCGGCCCCCGTGCTGCAGCGGCAGCTCGGCAACCAGGCCGTGGCCCGGCTGCGCGTGCAACGGGCGTGCTGCGGCAGCTGCTCGTCGGGCGGCCCCTGCGAGGGGGAGCCGGAGCAGCGCACGGCGCCGTCGGTGGTCCCCGGCGTGGTCCAGCGCTACTACACCGAGGACTGCGAGGGGTACAGCGTCGACCAACGCCGCAACGGGGTGAGCGAGGCGACCTCCATGGCGCGGCGGGCCGTCGACGCCCTCACCGCCTACACCGCCGCCCACCCGGGCGGCACCCAGGACCCGAGGACGGCGCATCTCCTGCGGGACTGCTTCGCCAGCGACTCGCTGTGGACCGCCATGCGGGCGCGCGCCGGGTTCGCGCGGATCAAGGCCTACCTCGACGCCGACGACTTCACGATCGAGTGCGAGGACGACTGCGACACCGCCAACGCCTACGTCTACGGCGTCTGGACCGACATCCACATGTGCATGAACGTCATCAAGAACGAGTCGGCGCGGCGGTTCGGGGAGATCCTGCTCCACGAGGTGTCCCACGATGCGCACGGCACCGACGACGAGCAGTACTTCTACCCGCCGGCGGGGAGCCGGACGACGCTCTCGGTGGGCGACGCCCTGGACAACGCCGACTCCTACGAGGCCTTCGCCGCCCAGATCTGAGCCGGGACGTCACACCTCGCTGGTGAGGCGGGATCGTGCGCAGCCGCCACCCCGCGTACCAGGTGGCGCCCACCGTGACGACGACGAGCAGCGGCACCGCGGCGAGGCCGACCGCGGACGTCACACCCAGCTGCGCGGCCGGGGCGCCGATGACCCGTTCGGTGATCGCCAGCGCCCACTGCTGGATGCTCAGCGCCTGAGCACCGGGGACGAACTGGCCCACCAGGGACTCCCAGACCAGCGCGTACAACAGCCCGACCACGACGGCGTTCCGGGTCACGACCGCCAGCAGCACGAACAGCGCGCAGTAGGCGACGCCGGCCACGGCCGCTCCGGCGGCGTACCCGACCGCCAGGTAGCCGGCCGATCACGTGCCGGTTCAGCGGCTTGGTGAGCACGTACACGATCGAGCCGTCGTCGATCTCCGGCCCGATCGCTCCGGTCCCGGCGATGAGCCCGAGCAGCGGGACCAGCGTGCCGAGCGCGAACCCGCCGGGCAGGCCGACGACCAGCTCCTCGTCGGGCCCGGCGAGCGCCCGCGCGAGCGCCGCGAGCACGAGGAGCACCGCGGGCAGCAGCGGGAGCAGCAGCGCTCGCCGGCGGCCGAGCAGGCTCCGGGCGGTCAGCCGGGCGACGGTCGCGTTCACCGCGCCACCAGGTAGGCGAAGACGCTCTCGAGCGACTCGTCGGCCGGCGCCACCTCGTACAGCCGGATGCCGTGCCAGCCGCGGCAGCGCCCGGACGAACGCCGCGAAGTCCGTGGCCTGGACGTGCAGCGCACCGGAGGAGTCGCCGGCGCCGATGCGGGTGCGCCCGCCCGGCGCCAGCTGCACCGCGGAGACGCTCGGCTCCGCCATGACCGCCGCCGCCAGCCGGCGGTCGTCGTCCGACCGCGAGCCGGGCCGGGGTCAGCGCCGCACGGATCCGGTCGAGGCGGGAGGAGCGGGCCCGGGACGACCACGAGGGCGACGACCAACGCGGAGTCGGCGGGCGACCGGAGATCGGGTGACGTCCCGTCCCGGACGAACACGCACGGTGATCCGCGCAAGTCGGGGGCCCGCGGAGCCGCGACGAGGAGCACCATGACCCCGTGGGGACCGACCGGACCCACCCGTGACGCGGGAGCAGAGAATGAGACGTTTCCCGGCAGGCACCCTCGCGGTGCTCCTCCTGATCGCCGCCTGTGGCGGCCCCGCCGAGGAGGAGGACGCCGCGCCGAGTCCGGTCGCCGGGGCGCCGACGCTGCGGGCGACCGTCGGGACCGAGGAGTCCCCGGACGCCTTCGAGATCGCCCTGGTCGACGAGGACGGCAACCCGGTGACCGAGCTGCCCGCCGGCGAGTACAACATCGAGGTCAGCGACCCCACCGGCATCCACAACTTCCACCTCAGCGGCGGGGACGGGGCCGTCGACGAGCGGACCAGCCCCACGGAGCGGATCGAGACCACCTGGGTGGTGACGTTCGAGCCGGGCGAGTACCGCTACATCTGCGACCCGCACCCGAGCATGAACGGGCAGTTCACCGTCACCTGACCGGCTGCGCCGCGGACGTTCCGGCGGGCCCGGTGTCCTCGGGGTGGGCGCGGACGGCGAGCAGGGCGATGTCGTCGTCGGCCCGGCCGACCGCGATGCGGTCGAGCAGCTGGTCGCAGACCTTGTCCAGCGGGCTGTCGGCCAGCAGCGCGAGCTCACCGGCGAGCCGGGTGAGGCCGTCGTCGATGCCGGTGTGGCCGTGCTCCACCAGGCCGTCGGTGTAGAAGAGCACCGTGTCGCCGGGGTGGAGGACGGCCTCCTGGTTGCTGCGCGGCGCGGGGGAACCGGCGCCGAGCAGGCGCTCGGGCCGGCTGTCCAGCAGCTGCACCGTCCCGTCCGGGCGCAGCAGCGCCGGAGGGAGGTGCCCGGCCGACGACCAGCGCAGCGTGCGGTGTCCGGTGGCGGCCTGCTCGGCCGGCTGCTCGATCCGCGCCACCAGGGCGGTGGCGAGGGTGTCGACGTGCAGGCCGGTGAGAGCGGCGTCGACCCGGGTGAGCACCTGGGCCGGGCTCTCCGGCCGGTCGTAGGCGATGCCGCGCAGGATGCTGCGGATCTGGCCCATCGCCGCGGCGGCGTCGATGTTGTGCCCGACGACGTCGCCGATCACCAGCAGGGTCGCCCCGTCCGGCTGGTGGAACGCGTCGTACCAGTCGCCGCCGACCTGCTGGTAGCTGGCGGCCGGCCGGTAGCGGACGACGATCTCCAGGTGGTCCGGCTGCGGCGGGGCGGTGAGCAGGCTGTGCTGGAGGGTCTCGGCCACCTTCAGCTGCCGGCCGTAGAGGCGGGCGTTGTCGAGCGCGAGCGCGCCACGGCGGGCCACCTCGACCGCGGTGGCGATCTGCAGCTCGGTGTGCGGCGACCGGTCGCCGACGTTGAGCATCGCCAGCACGCCGAAGGTCTCCCCGCGGGCGCGCAGCGGGACGACCGTGCACGAGGCCGTGTCCAGCCGCCGCCAGGCCGCGCGCACCTCGTCGGTGGGCAGGGACGGCGCGACCAGCTCGTCGTCGAGCGTGGTCATCTGCACCGGCTCCCCGGTGAGCAGGGCCTCGATCATCGCGCCGTCGCCCCCGGTGTCGCGCAGCCGCCCGGTCAGGTAGGTCTCCAGATCGGCCCGGCGGGCCGGATCGCGGTGCGCCCACGCCTCCTCGCCGGGGCCGCCGTCGTCGTCGGCCAGCGCGACGAACGCCCAGTCGCAGAGGCGCCGCACCGCCAGCTCGGCCAGCCGGATGGCCGTCTCCCCGGTGTCGAGGGTGGCGATCATGGACTCCGAGACCTCGGCCAGGAAGCGCAGCCGGTCCTGCTCGCCGTCCTCGTCGGCGACTGCGCGCGCACCGGCGCCGGCCGGCTGCGCAGCGGGCTCGTCGACCGGCCGCGTGGACACGTGCAGCAGGTCGCCGACGACCGACGCGGTGGCCTGCAGCCAGCAGCCGGCCGGCGGCAGGTACCCCGTCCAGGTCACCGGCGTGCCCGTGCTGCGGGCGTGCAGCAGGAAGCTGTGGAAGATCGTGCCGCTGAGCTCGGGCACCGCGACCCAGATGTCGCGGCCGACCAACTCGGCGACCGGCCGGCCGAGCAGCCGCGCACCGGCGGGGTTGACGTAGCCGATCGTCCAGTCGCGGTCGAAGACCGCGACCGGGTCGGGCAGCGCATCCAGCACCGCCGCGAACGTCTCGGGGCCGAGGGGGGAGACCGCGGATCCACTCACCACAACTCCCGCGTCTCGGTGGGCGGCACTCCGGCTGGCCGCACCGGACCCTACGTCAGTCGGGGCGGTCGCACGCGTTTCCTCGCCGGGCGGCCGCATGGGAGACCGCTGCCCGGGTAGATCCTGCGGACCGAGCCGTATCAGAACAGGCCCGCCCGCTCTCAGGTCGGGGACGAGCCGCCGGGCGGTTCGGCGTGTCCAAACAGCGGCGCGACCCGGAACGAGGCAGATGGACGAGGCTCAGTGGGCCCACCGGCCGACACCGGAGGTGGGCGCCGACGTGACGGCGCGGTGGTCCGGGGAGCCGGCCACCGCCGAGGAGGTCTCCGCGTTGCGCCGGCAGCTGCGCGGGGCGCTCCGGGACGGCTCGCTGCCCGCCGGGGAGGACGACGCCGTCGACCTGCTCCTGCTGGTGTTCGAGGAGCTGGTCAGCAACGGCCTGCGGCACGGCAGACCGCCGGTGCGGGTGGCGGTCACCGCCGTCGGCACCGGCTGGCTGCTGGAGGTGTCCGACGCGGCCGTCGACCGGCTCCCGACCCCGGCGATCGGGCGCGACGCGGCCGCCGGCGGCCTCGGCCTGCACCTGGTGGCCCGGTTGTGCGCCGGCCACGGGTGGACGGTGCGGGAGGGCCGCAAGCACGTCTGGTGCCGCGTCTCCCGTACCGCTGCGGCCACCGGCAGCGCGCCCGACCGGTCCCGGCGGTAGCACGGCCGCCCGGGCCGGTGGAGACGGGAACGTGCCCCCGCCGCCGTGACGATCCCGTGACGGGTGACTGCCAGGCTGTCGCGATCGGACCGGCGGCGCCCCGGCGCCGCCCCACCAGTCGCCGCGAGGGGACCTCCCGTGACGGGTACGCACCGCAGGCCGGAGCGGGTCCCGCCGCGCGCCGGGACGTCGGGTCCCGGCAGCACGGCGGCCAGGCCGGCGCGGCCGGCCCGGCGGGGGAGTGCAGCGGAGGGGGACGTCGTCACCCCGACGGACGTCCCCCCGTCGGGGGAGTGCCTCACGCAGCGTCACGAGCGAGGATGGGACCCCGCGATCATGACAGCTCGTGGGCAACGGGTCGTCTGCTGGGGCGGGCCGCACGGACGACCCCGATGGGCGGTGACCTTGGACGGCGACCGCAGTGCCGCACTGCTCGTCCGCGTCTGGCTCGAGGACGGCGCCCAGTCCTTCCGCGGTCGGCTGACGACCATGGACACCTCTCCCGGTCAACGCGGGGCGCAGGAGACCACCGTGGCCCTGGCCTCGTCGCCCGGTGACGTCGTCGATGCGGTGCGTGCCTGGCTGGAGGGGTTCCTCGGCGACGCGCCGGACTCGATTGACAGCGACGAGTGACAGGCCAACGATCCAGACCCGGCGGTATCTGACGTCCTCTCCACCACGCTGACGGGCCGAGGGGGAATGCGCCGTGACCCTCGCTCCACCCACCCGGGTGACCCTCCTGGACGGCTTCGCGCTCCGGCTCGGGGGCGACGCCGAGGCCCCGGTCCGTGACCTGCCGCGAGCGGTCCAGCGGCTGGTCGCCCGCCTGAGCCTGTCGCGGTGTCCCGATCGGAACGCGATCGCCGGTCAGCTCTGGCCGGACGTGCCCGAGGACCACGCGCACGGCAGCCTCCGCTCCGCGCTGTGGCGTCTGAAGCGGGTGGCCCCGGGGATGGTCGAGGTGTCGGGCGGCTCGCTGTCGCTCGCGCAGGGCGTGCGGGTCGACGTCCGGGAGTTGGACACCTGGGCGGCGCGCGTCCTCGACCCCGACGTCGGCGGGACCGACGTCTCCGGGCTGGAGACCGCGCTCCAGGGGGAGCTGCTCCCCGGCTGGTACGAGGAGTGGGTGCTGCTCGAGCGGGAACGGCTGCGCCAGCTGCGGATGCACGCGCTGGAGGCCCTGGCCGACAAGCTCGTCGCCGCGGGCCGGTTCGGGGAGGCCGTCCAGGCGGCGTACGCCGCGGTCCACGAGGAGCCGCTGCGGGAGAGCGCGCACCGGGTCGTCGTGCGGGTGCACCTGGCCGAGGGCAACGTGGCCGAGGCCCGGCGGGCCTACGAGTCGTTCCGCGAGATGCTCGCCGACACCCTGGGCATCGCACCCACCCCGCACATGACCGGCCTGCTCACCCGGCTCGAGAACCGGGCGGGCGACCCGGAGCCGGCGCGTGTCCCCCGCGACCGTGGCTGACGGGACGCGTTCCCAGGGTCGGAGAGCCGTTACGGTCTGCTCATGAGCCGGGCGCTCCGGTACGCACCGCCCCTGACCGGTCGTGGCCTGATCCTGCGGCCCCGGCTCCTGGCCCCCCTGCACACCCGCTTCGAGCGGCCCCTCACGGCCGTCGTCGCGGCGGCCGGGTTCGGCAAGACGACGCTGCTGGCCCAGGCCGTGCGGGAGAACGCGCTCTCCCCGCTGGGCCGCGACGCCTGGCTGACCTGTCAGCGCGACGACGCCGCGCTCTCCTTCCTCGCGTCGGGTGCCCTCGCCGCGCTCGGCGTCTCCGCGCCGGCACCCGACGACCCGCGCGCGGCCGCGGTCACCGTCGCCGAGGCCATGTGGGGCACCGCACCCCGGCACGTCGCGCTGGTCCTCGACGACGCCCACCTGGTCGACCCCGGCTCACCCGGGGGCGCCTTCCTCGCCGCCCTGGTCGAGGAGCTCCCGCGCAACGGCCACCTGGTCGTCGCGTCCCGCCCGCCGCTGGCGGCGCTGCCCACCGCCCGCCTGCAGGCCAACGGGAACGCGGTCGTGCTGGGAGAGGCGGACCTGCAGTTCGGGGACGAGGAGGTGGCCGCGTTCGCCGGGACCCGGCAGGTGTCCCCGGAGCTGCTGCGCGAGGTGGGCGGCTGGCCGGCCCTGGCCGAGCTGACGGCGACCGCGGGCCCGGCCGCGGTCACCGGCTACGTGTGGGAGGAACTGCTCGGCCGGCTGCCCGCCGACCGCCTGCGCGCGCTCGCCCTGCTGGTGGCCGTGGGCGGCGCCGACGACGAGATCGCCGCGACGCTGCTCGGCGAGCACGTCCGGCTGGGCGACCTGCTCGACGGCCTGCCGCTGGTGGTCCGCGGGCGTTCGGGCTGGTGGTCGCTGCACTCGCTCTGGGGCGCCATCGTGGGCGACCGGCTCACTCCGGCGGAGGTCGCCTCGGCGCGGCGGAGCGCCGGCCGGGTGCTGGCCCGGCGGCGGCGCTACCACGACGCCATGGACCTGCTGACCGACGCGGGGGCCTGGGACGACGTCCGGGCCGTCGTCGTCGAGGTGTGCGAGGTCGGGACGCCGCTGGTGCCACCGGACGTCCTCGAGGCGTGGCGGGGCCGGCTGCCCGCGGAGGTGCAGGACAGCCCGGAGGGTCTCCTCCTGGCGGCGATGGTGGCCGAGCCGACCAACCCCGACGCCGCGGAGCAGCTCCTGGAGCGGGCCTTCGCGGCCGCGCCGCACGCCGCCGAGGTGGGCTTCGCCTGCCTGAACGCGCTCGTGGAGGTGGCGTTCCGGCGGTCGGACCGGCGCCAGATGAAGCTGTTCATCGAGCGGCTGACCGAGCTGGCCGCGCACGGTCACGAGCGGGCGGAGGGGTGGATCGCGCTCTTCCGCGCGCTGCTCGCCCGCAGCGCCGCCGAGGTGCGCGCCGAGCTGGCCGCCCCCGGTCTGGTCTCGGGAGCGCCGTTGAGCCCGGTGCAGGAGTGGCTGCGCGCGCACCTGCTCCTGCTCAAGCTGGGCGAGCCCGAGGCGGCCGAGGCGGTCGCCCGCCGGGCCATGGGCTCCGCCGTCCCGAACCTCGCGGTGCTCTTCTGCTGCCAGGTGGTCGAGTCGCTGCGGCTGCGCGGACGGCTCGACGAGGCTTCGCGGCTGCTGCCGGACCTGCTCGGCGGCATCCACCCGGCCAAGGTGCTCACCTCCCCGGAGGTCGTGACCTGCGCCGTCGTCCTGCTCGAGGTCCTCGGCCGGGACGACGAGGCCGAGGGGCTGCTGGAGCGGTCCCGGCCGTCCGTGGCCGCCTCCTCGGTGGCCTGGGGGCCGGTGGCCGGCGCCCTCGCCGAGGCGTTCTGCCAGGTGGGGCGGGGCGAGGAGGACCGGGCGGCCGCGACCCTGCGCGCGGTGCTCCACCTCGGCCTGGCGCGCACCCAGGCGGTCCTCCAGGTCTCGCCCGCGGCGCTGCCGCTGCTGTACGTGCTCCTGCCGGAGGTCCGGCAGACGTGGGACGCCGATCCGCCGGCCGGCAGCTTCACCGCCGTCTCCGCGCTCGCCGGGGCGCTCGTCGCGCTCCGGGACCGGGGTTCGGTCGCCGAGGCCGGTGACCTGCCGCCGGAGGCCCGGCGGATCGCGCGCGCGGTGCTGCCGGCGCCCTGGACGGCGGAGCTCGCCCTCGGCCTGGTCGCGACCGGCCGGGACGAGGGCCGCGCGCTCCTGGAGGACCTCGGCCCGCGGGTGCGGCCGACCCTGCGCGCCCGTGCCGGTGGGCTCCCGGGACCGGTCGCCGCCGCCGCCCGCCGCCTGCTCCGCGAGCTGCCGGCCGCCCCGGCCGCCCGGCTGCAGCTGCGGGTCCTCGGGCCGATGGAGCTGCGCCGGGACGGCGAGGTCGTGGCCGCTCCCGAGCTGCGCCGGGAGCGCGTCCGGCAGCTGCTGGCGTACCTGCTCGTCCACGACCGGCCGACCCGGTCCGCCGTCACCGCCGAGCTGTGGCCGGACCTGGACGAGCCGGCCGCGGGGCGCAACCTGCGGGTGACGCTGGCCTACCTGCACAGCCTCCTCGAGCCCGACCGCGGCGAGCTGGACCCGCCCTACTTCGTCCGCAGCGCCGGACCGGTGCTGCACCTGGTGGTCGACGGCGCGCTGGAGGTCGACGTGCGCACCTTCGACCGGTGCCTCGACGAGGCCGCGCGCCTGGAGCGGCAGGGGGTGCCCTCGGCGGCCCTCCCGGCCTACCTGCGGGCGGTCGACCTGTGGTGCACCGACCACCTCCCCGACGTCCCCGGCGGCGAGTGGCTGGAGTGGGAACGGGAGCGGGTGCGCGGCCGCTGCGTGGCGGCCGCGGTCCGCGCCGGGGAGCTCCTCCTCGCCCGCGGCGACCGCCGGGCGGCCCGCGGGCTGGGGGAGCGGGCGCTGCGGGTGGACCGGTGGTCCGAGCGCGCGTACCAGCTGGTCGTGGCCGCGCTCCTGGACGCCGGGGACCTCGTCGCCGCCCGGCAGTGGTCCCGGCGGTGCCTCCGGGCCCTGGCCGAGCTCGGCGTCCCCCCGCAGCCGCGGACCGTCGCGCTGGAGAAGCGGCTCGCCGAGCTGGGTGCGCGCCCCGGGGCGCCGCCTCGCTGACGTCCCGCTAACGCCCCCCTCCGACCCTCCTCCCGGCGGCGGTCCCGCCGCCGGGAGAAGGGGGAGGGGACATGGAGCCCGCAGACGTTCCCGCACTGGTCCGGCGCGCCACCGGAGGCGACCGCGCGGCATGGGACGCCATCGTCGCCGAGTACGGCGGCCTGGTGCGGTCGGTGGCCCGCGGTCACCGGCTGAGCGAGGCCCAGACCGCCGACGCGGTCCAGACCACCTGGCTGCTGCTGGTCGAGCACCTGGCGGCGATCCGCGAGCCGGAGCGGCTGGCCGGCTGGCTGCGGACGACGGCCCGGCGGGTGTCCCTGGCGATCGTGCGCGAGGCCGGCCGGGAGGAGCCCACGGACACCTGCGACCGGTGCTCGGGCACCGGCTCGGACGAGGCCGCTCCCGAGGCGAGCGCGGTGCGCCGGGACCAGCAGGTCCTGGTCCGCCGGGCCGTGGCGACGCTGCCGCCGCGGCACCGGCAGCTGCTGGTCCTGCTGGCCGCGTCGCCGCCGGCCAGCTACGCGCAGATCAGCGCGGGGCTCGGCATCCCGGTCGGCAGCATCGGGCCGACGCGGGCACGGGCCCTGGCCCGGCTCCGGACGGCGCTGGAGACCGCGGGCCTGCACGACGCGGCCCTCAACTGACCGTCACAGGCCGGCGAGGTGCCCGATCGCGGTGCGGCTCGGGAGGAAGAGATAGGCGCCGCCCCGGGTGGTGACCAGGCGGGGCAGGTCGGTGAGCGCGGACCGCCCGCCGGGAACGGCGAGGGGCAGCGTGCCGCCGGCGCCCAGGAGGGGGTCCTGCGACCGTCCGAGGCCCGGCGCGAAGCGCCCGTCGTTGGCCCACTCGCGCATCAGGAACTCGAACTGGTCCCGGAGGCTGACCCCGATGAACAGACCGAGCAGCCCGCGGTCCTGCCCGTCCCGCGGGTGCGCGGGGTCGGCGGGCGGGCCGTAGGTGAGCCCGCGCCGCACGATCCGGTGCTGGTGCCCGCCGTTGCCCGCCACGCGGGAGTCGCGCGGGTACATGCGCCGGATGTGCGACCCGATCGGGCAGCGCTCGCCGCGGGGGTCGCCGGCGTAGCCGAAGTCGTTCAGCCGCTCCGCGGACACCGGCGGCTCGGGGGAGCCGGTGTCCGGGGAGAGCACCAGCGGCGTTCCGTTGCGCCAGCGCCCGCAGAGCCGCGCGGCGACCAGCTCGGGGGACGTGCCGGTGCGGCGGGACTGCTCGGCGAGCAGGTCCCGGAAGGCGTCGACGTCCTGGGCCAGCATCCGGAACGCGGCGAAGCTGCCGTCGCGGCCCAGCGCCGGCGGCTCCGGCACCGGGTAGGTGAAGTCGCGGAACTGGCTCGGGTGGCCGAGCAGGAACGCCCCGGCCGGCGCCTCGGGCAGCCGGTCGGGCGGCCCCGGCGGAGGGGCGTCGCCGACGGTCGGCTGGGAGATCCCGTCGACGTAGCCGAAGTGGTCCACCCGGTCGCCCAGCACCGCGGCGTCCAGCCGGCACAGCTCCGTCACGCCCGGGGCGGTGCCGGCCAGGACGTCGTCCGTGGCCCGCTCCACGGCCGCGTCGGACTGCCCGAACAGCGAGACCAGCAGGTGGAACCCGGCGTCCCGGAACACGGGGAGCCAGTGCTCGGGAGCGCTGGGCCCGACGTCCCCCACCCGTTCCGCACGGGCCACGGCGCCCGCGGCGAACTCCTCGGGGAAGCTCGCCAGCGACTCCTCGGGGACGCCGAGGGCGCGCAGGCCGCCGTGGGTCACCGAGAGGTTGAGACAGCAGTCCGGCTTCTCCGTCCAGGGCGTGCCGGTCGTGACCTGGGGACGGCGGGAGCCCCCGTCGACGAGGGAGCCGAGCAGCTCCCGTGCGGCGGGGGCGGAGTCCACCCGCAGCACCAGGTGCCGGGCGCGGGGCATGGTGTACCCGCGGACCACGAGGCCCTGGACGTCGGCGAGGTCGAGCACCGGGACCTGCCCGCGGCCGGGTCAGCTGCCGCTGTCGGCGGCGAGGATGTCCAGCACCGTCCGGTCCGGGTAGGCGCTGTAGAACGGCGGCAGGCACCGCAGGTCGTTGCGACGCACGTAGTCGAGGAACTCCTGGCGGTGGCGCTGCACGGGAAGCGGCGGGGCGCTGTCCATGTGCTGCAGGAGGTCGTTGAAGACGTCACCGATGTGGTCGACGAACTCGTTGACGTAGGCGTCGAAGTCGCCGTCGTACGTGGTGATCACGGCGAGCTTCTGCTCGTCGAGGAACACGAACCGGGCGAAGTGCACCGTGGCGATCTTGTCCAGGGCGGCGATGATGGGGTTCTGCTCGCGGGGCAGTGACTGCAGCGCCTCGAGCTTCCCCTGCAGCGTCCGGCGCTCCTCGGGTGACCGCAGGGTCATG
The DNA here is from genome assembly GCF_051383635.1 of Geodermatophilus sp. CPCC 205506. Lineage (NCBI taxonomy): Bacteria > Bacillati > Actinomycetota > Actinomycetes > Geodermatophilales > Geodermatophilaceae > Geodermatophilus > Geodermatophilus sp. CPCC 205506. The sequence continues at coordinate 28,945 of NZ_JALPKP010000002.1, forward strand.
ACGAGGGTGAGCGGGTTCTGCACCGGGTCGTCGGCGGCGTTCGGTCCGGTCATGGCCGATCCCTCGTCTCGTGTCCCGCGCCCCCTGCCGGGGCGGCTCGGTGCCGCCGACCCTCCCTCCGGGTCATCACCGCCGCGTCACCCGCCCGTCACCGCCGCGGTGTATCAGCGGCACCGCTGCCCGCCTCTGCTGGTCGACGACCGCACTGGGGAGGGGCACGCCGATGGACCAGGTCCTCGCGAGCAGGCCGCGGGTCACGCTGCTCGACGGGTTCTCCGTCCGCGGCGCACGGACGCCCGGCGCCCCGGTCGCCGGCGAGCTGCCCCGGGCGGTGCAGCGGGTGGTGGCCCACCTGTGCCTGGCCGGCCGGCCGGCGCGGGCGGCCGTGGCCGGCCGGCTGTGGCCCGACGTGCCCGAGGACCGGGCCCAGGCCAGCCTGCGGTCGGCCCTGTGGCGACTGCGCCGGTGCGCGCCCGAGCTGGTCGACGCGTCGGGCGGCCTGCTCCGGCTCGCCGCCGGCGTCGGCACCGACGTGCGCGAGCTGCACGCGTGGGCCGAGCGCGTCTGCGATCCCCGGACCGCAACCGGCCGGGTGACGCTGCCGCACGCGGCGCTCCTCGGGGACCTGCTCCCCGGCTGGTACGACGACTGGGTCCTCCTGGAGCGGGACCGGCTCCAGCAGCTGCGGCTGCACGCGCTGGAGACCGTGGCGGCCCGCCTCGCTGCCGCCGGTCGTCCTGCCGCGGCCCTCGAGGCCGCGTACCTGGCCATCCGGGCCGAGCCGCTGCGGGAGAGCGCCCACCGCACCGTCGTGCGGGTGCACCTCGCCGAGGGCAACGTGGCCGAGGCGCTCCGCGCCCACGACGTGTTCCGCGACCTGCTGAGCGACGAGCTCGGCGTGCCTCCGACCGCGCGGATGACCGGGCTGGTCCAGGGTCTTCCACGGCTGCGGCGGATCGCCTCCTGACCGCCCGGGATCCCGCCCGCGGCCCCGTGATCAGGGTCCAACGTCCATTGACGCCCGCCAGGCCGTGTCGGAACGATTGCGTTTCGTCACCACGCCGTGCAGAGACCCGCCGACCGCCCAGAGGGCTGGAGAGGGGCTTCATGAACGTTCCGACCGCACGCGTCTCCCTGCTCGACGGCTTCCGGGTCTCGGTCGACGACGTCCGCGCGGAGTCGACCGTGAGCGGCCTGCCGCACGGCGTCCAGCGCCTGATCGCCCACCTCAGCCTGTGCGGACGCCCGGCGCGCGGGGCCATCGCCGGCCAGCTCTGGCCCGACGTCCCCGAGACGCACGCCCACGGCAGCCTCCGCTCGGCGCTGTGGCGCGTGCAGAAGGCGGTGCCGGGGCTGGTCGACGTGTCCGGCGGCGCGGTCACGCTGGCCGAGGGCGTCTCCGTCGACGTCCGCGAGTTCGTCGACTGGGCGCACGCCGTCCTGGACCCGGGCATCCGGGTCGACCGCATCCAGACGCCGGCGACGGCCCTCGCCGGAGAGCTCCTGCCCGGCTGGTACGACGACTGGGTCCTCCTGGAGCGGGAGCGGCTGCGCCAGCTGCGCATGCACGCCCTCGAGGTGCTGTCGCACAAGCTGGTCGTCGCCGGGCGCCACGGCGAGGCGGTGCAGGCGGCCTACGCCGCCGTCCGGGACGAGCCGCTGCGCGAGAGCGCGCACCGGGCGATCGTCCGGGTCCACCTCGCCGAGGGGAACCTCGCCGAGGCGATGCGCGCCTACCGCGCCTTCCGGGACGCGCTCCTCCGGGAGCTCGGCGTCCCGCCCACCCGGCAGATGGAGGACCTGGTCGCCCGGGGGCAGGCGCGCCTCGCGGGCGGCGGCCGGGGCGCGGGTGTCCCGAGGCCCCGCCCGGTGACCGCCCCCGCGCCCGCCGGGGCGCCGGGCGGGTGACCCGGACAGCGACCCTCGCCCACACGGGCGGCGGCTGGGAGAGCCGGGGGACCGGCCGGTCAGGGAAGGGGTGGGGCCGGTGAAGATGGTGCTGTTCGACCTCGGTGACACGCTGGAGTCCGACGGCGTCCTCAGGCCGGGAGCGCTGGAGACCCTCGAGGAGCTCACCGGCCTGTGCGCCGGCGGGCGCCCGGCGGTGGTCCTGGGGCTGCTGTCGGACTTCCGCGACGCGGCGGACCCCGCGGACGTCCCCGAGATCGTCGCGGAGTACCACGCCCTGCTCGACGAGCTGCGCATCCGCCGGTTCTTCGAGCCGCTGTCCCGGCGGGTGACCCTCTCCACCGAGGTGGGGGTGCGCAAGCCCGCCCCGGCTGTCTTCCGGGCCGCCGTGGCGAAGGCCGAGCCCGCGCTCGCCTTCTCGGACGTCCTCTTCGTCACCGAGAACGCCGGGCACGTGCGGGCGGCCCGGGAGCTGGGGATGGCCGGCGTCCACCTCCGGCCGCCGGGCGGGACCGGCGGCGAAGTGGCCGAGCTGCCCGACCTCGTCCCCCTCGTGCGGGCCCTCGTGGAGGGGACGACGGGGGAGGACGCCCGCGGTCCGGCCCCGGACAGCGCCTGGACGCGGCTGGGGGACGAGGTCGTCGTCACCGGGGACGCGCCGCCGGCCGACGCCGGGGAGGCGCCCCGCGCGGGCCGGGTGCACGTGCACGCGGCCGACGCCGCCGAGCGGCTGTTCCTGGTCACCCAGAACGGACGGCTGTTCCAGACCGAGCACCCGGACGTGCCGGTGCTGGTCGACACCGGCCGCAACCTGGTGGTGGACCTGGAGCCGGCGGCGGCGGAGCGGCTGGGGACCGGCGACGGCGTCTGCTGGTCGATGCGGCCGCTGCCCGGCGGCTCCGTCGTCGTCGCCGCCGCACCCGTCCTCGACCGGGCGCCGGAGGAGCGGGACGAGGTGCGCTGCCTCGTGGACCGGCTGTCCCGCGACGGGCTGACCGCCGACCTGGAGACCCTGGTGGGCCACCCCACCCGGCACTCCGCGAGCGATGACTTCGACACCGCCGCGAGCCGGGCGGCGGACCAGCTGCAGACGGCGGGGTACGCCGTCACGACCCAGCCGGTCCCGCGCGGCGGAGGCCGCTGCCGCAACGTCATCGCCGACCGGCTCGGCACCGGCCCGGAGCCCCGGGACGTCGTCCTGGTCACCGCTCACCTGGACTCGGTGAACCGGCTCGGGTCGCAGGCCCCCGCGCCGGGGGCGGACGACAACGCGTCCGGCAGCGCCGGCGTGCTCGCCCTCGCGCGGGTGTTCGGGGACTCGCAGGCGGCGCTCGACCTGCGCCTGGTGCTGTTCGGCGGCGAGGAGCAGGGGCTGTTCGGCAGCCGGCGCTACGTCGCGGAGCTCGCCGGCCCGGAGCGGGCCCGCATCCGGGCGGTGGTCAACATGGACATGATCGCCGGCCGGAACACCCCGGCCGCGGGGGTGCTGCTCGAGGGAGCCGCCGTCTCCCAGGACGTCGTCGACGCGCTGGCGCGGGCCGCGGCGACCTACACCGGCCTCGCCGTGAGCACGAGCACCAGCCCGGCCAACAGCGACCACGTGCCGTTCATCGACGTCGGCATCCCCGCCGTCCTCACCATCGAGGGCGCCGACGGCACCAACGCGCGGGTGCACACCGAGCAGGACACGCTGCCGGCCCTGGACACCGAGCTGGCGATGGAGATCCTCCGGATGAACGTCGCCTTCGTCGCCGAGACGCTCGCCGGAGGCGACGGCGCCGGGGGCGACGGCCCGGCGTGACGGTCGCGTGACGGTGCCGTGACGCGACCCCTCCTAGCGTCCGTGCAGCGGCCCGGAGGTGACCGGACCAGCCGAGGAGGGGCCATGCCCAAGCGTCTGGTGCTGTGCTGCGACGGCACCTGGAACACCGCCGACCAGGAACGCGACGGCCACCTGTGCCCGACCAACGTCAGCAAGGTCGCGCTCGGGATCGCCGCCCGGGACGAGGACGGCGTCGAGCAGCGCGTCTACTACCAGCAGGGGGTCGGCACCAAGCCGGGGGAGCGCATCCGCGGCGGCGCGTTCGGCGTGGGGCTGTCGCGCAACGTGCAGGACGCCTACCGGTTCCTCGTCGAGCACTACGAGCCCGGCGACGAGATCTTCCTCCTCGGCTTCAGCCGCGGCGCGTACACGGCGCGGAGCACCGTCGGGCTGGTGCGCAACTGCGGCGTCCTGCGGCGGGAGCACGCCGGCCGGCTCAAGGAGGCCTACACGCTCTACCGGACCCGCGCCGTGCGCCCCCGCGACATCGAGTCGCAGCTGTTCCGGCGGTCCTACAGCGCCGAGCCCAGGGTCCGCTTCCTCGGCGTCTGGGACACCGTGGGGTCGCTGGGCATCCCGTCGGTCGGGCTGGGGCTGGCGGGGCTGGTCAACCGCCGGTGGGAGTTCCACGACACCAAGCTGAGCGGCATCGTCGACGCCGCCTTCCAGGCGCTGGCCATCGACGAGCGGCGCCGGCCGTTCGAACCTGCCCTCTGGGACCCCGCGCCGGTCGAGGGGGGCCGGCGGGTGGAGCAGGTGTGGTTCAGCGGCGACCACTGCGACGTCGGCGGAGGGCACCGGGAATCCGCCCTGGCCGACATCGCGCTGCTGTGGATGCTCGACCGCGCGCGGTCCTGCGGGCTGGCGTTCCGGGAGGACGCCTACCGGCGTCCGGCCGACGGCGGGCCGGAGAGCTTCGACGGCCGCACCTTCCCGGTCGACCCCGATCCGCTCGGCGAGCTGCACGACTCGCGGCGGTGGTTCTTCCGCCTGGTGCGGCCCTACGCGCGCCCGGTGGGCGCCCACGACCCGGCCTCGGAGTCGGTCGCCTCCAGCGCGGTCCGGCGGCGCGAGGACCGCCGGGCGAGGTACGCGCCCCGCCGGCTGGTCGCCTACCTCGACCGGGAGCCGCGGGTGACCGAGGTGCCGCTGCGGATCGGCCGGCCCACCACCGCACCGGTCGCGGTGGGCGCGGGCACCGGACGCTGACGGCCGGCCGACCGGCCTTCTCACGGGGGACGACGACGAGGGCGCCCGGCGCCCGGACAGGGGGACGACATGGCCACCAGGGAACTGCCGCAGGACTTCCACGCGCTCTACGACCCCGGGGTCCGGCGGACCCGGGTCGGCGCGCCGACGGTGGCCGAGGAGCCGCCGCCGGCACCCGTCGGCGAGGGGGTGCAGGTCGACCTCGACGAGGCCACCGGGCTCCCCAACCGGATCGCCGGCCTGACGCCGGCCGCGGCGCCGGCCGACCGGGCCGGCGGGTCCCCCGAGGAGGCGGTCGGGCGGTTCATGTCCGAGCACGGCGGCCTCTGGCGCCTGTCGCCGCAGGACGCCGCGGGTGTGGCGGTCGAGTCGGTCAGCGGCTCCCGGCTGCGCACCGCCCACCTCGTGCAGCGCGCCGACGGCGTCGAGGTGTTCAACTCCGAGGTCACCGCCGCGATCAGCCCGGACAACGAGGTCGTCTCCGTGGCGGGGCAGTTCTTCCCCGGCGCCGCGGACGCCTCCCGCGCCGACCGGTCCGGCGGGATCACGCCGGAGCAGGCGATCGCCGCCGCGGCCCGTGACCTCACCGGCGTGGAGTACGACGCCGCCTCCTTCGTCCGGAACGACAGCGGGTCCGGCGGGCCGGGCGCGTACCGCAGCTACCGCTGCGAGGCACCCGCGACCGAGGAGCGGCCGGCGTTCGAGCGCCCGGTCCGGATCAAGGACGTGCTCTTCCCGCTCGGCGCGCAGACGTTCAGCCCGGCCTACTACCTGGAGCTGTGGATCCGGACGTTCCCGGCCTTCAGCTACGTCGTGGAGGCCGCCGCCGAACCGGACGTGCTGTTCCGCAAGAACCTCCGGGCCGACGTCGCCTTCGGCTACCGGGTCCACAACACCGAGGACGCGGTGTGCCGGCCGGAGGACGGGCCGGCCCCCGGCTCGCCGCACCCGACCGGCGTGCCGGACGGGTTCCAGGCGCCGACCATCCCCGAGCGCCTGGTCACGCTGGAGGGCCTGCTGCCCGGCCGGCCGTGGCTGCCGGACGGCGCGACGACGACCGTGGGCAACAACTGCACCGCCTACGCCGACCTGGCCGCACCCGACGGGCTCGGCCCCGGCGACGTCTTCGGCGAGGTGACCGGCGACCACGTCTTCGACCACGTCTACGACCACGCGAAGCCGGCGACCGACCCGGAGAACCTGCAGGCCAGCCTGGTCGGGATGTTCTTCCACGTGAACTGGCTGCACGACCGCTGGTACGAGGCCGGGTTCGACGAGGCGGCCGGCAACGCGCAGCAGGACAACTTCGGGGCCGGCGGCCTCGGCGGCGACCCGGTCCTCGCGGAGGGCAACGACTTCAGCGGCACCGACAACGCCAACATGCAGACGCCGGCCGACGGCGACAGCCCCCGGATGCAGATGTTCGAGTTCCGCGGGATCAGCCCGTCCCGGACCAGCAACCACGAGGCGCTGATCACCTTCCACGAGATGGGTCACTACGTGACCAACCGGCTGGTCGGCAACGCCAGCGGCCTGGCCAACCGGCAGGGCCGGGCGATGGGGGAGGGCTGGGGCGACTTCTTCGCGATCTGCATGACCTCCCAGGCCGGCGACGACTTCGCCGGGGGCGTCTTCCCGGTCGGCGGGTGGACCGACCTGACCCCCGGGTTCACCGACAACTACTACTTCTCGATCCGGCGCTACCCGTACTCGGTCGACACGGCGAAGAACCCCCTGACGTTCCGGCACATCAGCGACGGCGTCGTGCTGCCGGCCGGCCCGCCGCGCAACCCCAACGGGGGCGGGTCGAACAGCGCGGTCCACAACGCCGGCGAGATCTGGTGCGCGGCGCTGTGGGAGGTCTTCGTCAACCTCGTGCAGCGGCACGGCCACGCCGACGCCGAGCGGCGGGTGCTGGAGTACGTCATCGGCGGGCTCAAGCTCACCCCGTCGATGCCCACGTTCACCCAGGCCCGCGACGGCATCGTCACGGCGGTGACGGCACTCGACCCGGGCGACCTGCCCGACGTGTGGGCCGGGTTCGCCAAGCGCGGCATGGGTGTGGGCGCGGTGGCACCGCCGGCCACGTCGACGTCGCTGGCCGGCGTCGTCGAGAGCTTCGCCGCCTCCTGAGCCCCCACCGGCGCCCCGCCGGGCGCCGGTGACGGCGCGGTGACGGTGCCTGCCGACGCTGGTCGTGCCGCGACCGCAGGGGAGGCCCCGCCATGACCATGGCCCTCGACCCCACCGTCCACGACGGCCTGGTGGGGACGCCGGAGGACGCCCTCGACCCCGGCGCCCCGTCCTCGAGCGCACCCGGCGACGGCCCGGCCGCCGCCGTGCCGCGGGCGGCGGTGAGCGGGCGCTACCAGGCGACGGTCGCCGGCTGGCAGGTCGAGCTGCGCGTGGACGTCGACGGCGACCGGCCGACCCGCCGGGTGAGCGGCGACTTCTTCGCCACGACCGGCGCGACGACGAGCTACTTCGGCTCGTTCGTCGTGGACACGCCGGAGATCACCGAGACGCCCGCCCTGGTCCGCGTGCGCGGCCGTGGCCGGTTCACCTGGGGCGCGACCGCCCGGCTGGTCACGGTGGTGGTCCCGCGGGTGCCCGCGGGAGCCGCCCGGGCGCCGGCCCTGCTGCGGTTCTCGACCGTGGCGGGCGATCCGGCGCCCGGCGGCCCGGAGGCCGCCGGCCCGAGCGCGACCTTCCCCTGCGCGTTCGCCTCGCCGTGGTTCCGCACGGTCGTGTGGGAGCAGGACTCGGTCGCCGGCGCCGTCCCGCTGGTCTCCTACGACACCGGCCTGCTGCCCCGGCCGCCCGGCGTCCCGGCGCGCGTCCTCGGCGTGACCGAGGCGTACGCCGACGCGGGTGTCCAGCTGCTGTCCTCGGGCATGGTCAACGTGCTGCCGCTCTCCGAGGCGGGGGCCGGCACCTCCCCCCGGTGGAGCGACAGCGAGCTGCACAACGCGATGGCCAAGCACTTCAGCCTGTTCGCCGACGCCCCCCGCTGGCAGGTGTGGCTGCTGGTCGCCACCGCCCACGACCAGGGCTACCGCGGGATCATGTTCGACTACGCCGACGCGTTCCAGCGGCAGGGCTGCGCGGTCTTCTACGACGCGATCAAGGGCGAGGACCCGGCCAGCCGGCGCGCCGCGCTGCGCACCTACGTGCACGAGCTCGGACACGCGTTCAACCTGCTGCACTCCTGGCAGAAGAACGGGGCGAGCCCGCCCGCGCCGCTCGGCCCCAACGCGGGCCTGGGCGACCTGTCGTGGATGAACTACCCCTGGCGGTACGAGCCGCCGCCTCCGGCACCCGGCGGCGAGCAGGCGTACTGGAGCGCGTTCCCGTTCCAGTTCACGACGAACGAGACGGTGCACCTGCGGCACGGCTTCTACCGGGACGTCGTCATGAGTGCCAACCCGTTCGGCACGGGCGCCGCCGACACGGAGCTGGACCCCGAGGTCTTCGCCGAACCCGTCGCCGACCGGTCCGGCCTCGCGCTGGAGCTGCGGGCCCGGCCCGCGTTCGCCTACGGCGAGCCGGTCGTGGTGGAGATCAAGCTCAGCGCCACCGACCTGCGGGGCACCACCACCCACGGTTATCTGCACCCGAACGACGAGTTCGTCTCGGTCGCCGTCCGGCAGCCGTCGGGCCGGACGGTGCTGTTCCGGCCCCTGCTGCGGCACTGCGTGGACGAGGACCGCCGGCTCCTGCTGGACCCGGGGCGGCCGGCGGTCTACGACAGCGCCTACATCGGGTTCGGCCGGGACGGCCACCTGTTCGAGGAGCCCGGCCGCTACACCCTCCGCGCCGTCTACTCCGGCACCGACGGGTCCCGCGTGCTCTCCGCTCCCACCGAGCTGCGGGTCCGCCGGCCGCTGACCGCCGAGGACGAGGAGATCGGCGACCTCCTGCTCGGCGGAGAACAGGGGCAGGTGCTGGCCCTCCTCGGGTCGAGCAGCGACCTGCTGCGGCAGGGCAACACCGCGCTCGACACCGTGCTGGAGGAGCACGCCGGGCACCCCCTGGCCGTCTACGCGCGGCTGGTGAAGGGCGTCAACGCCGAGCGGGACTTCAAGGACCTCGGCGCGGACGGCGTCCTCCGGGTCCACGACGCCGAACCCGGGGAGAGCATCCGGTTGCTGTCCGAGGTGGAGCAGGCGTCCACCGGCGCGGGCGGGGTCGACAACATCACCCTCAACACCGCGATGCGGACCCTGGCGATGGCCGAGGCGAGGGCCGGCAACCCCGAGCGCGCCCGGGAGGTCACCGAGCGCATGGTCGACGTGTTCGCGCAGAAGAAGCTCAACCCCGCGGTGCTGGAGACCATCCGGCAGCAGGCCGAGGCGACGGCGGCCGCCGTCACCGCGCTGACCGGCGAGGAGCCGCCCGCGCGGCGGGAGGACATCCCGGGGCAGCGGAAGGGCGAGTCGGCCCCGCGCTCGGGGGCGAAGCGGTCCGCCCGCCGGTAGCGCCGTCCGGCGGGCCAGGATGACCGGGTGACCGTCTCAGCCGCGGGCCGGGGCGACGGCGTCCACCTCGCCCTGCACGTCGCCGCGGGCCCGCACCCCGTCGGTGTCCCGGTGCCGGTCGAGGTGCGGATCACCAACACCGGGGCGGCGCCGATCCGGATGCCCCGCGTCCTCGACGGGTCGGAGACCGCGACGCGGCTGCCGCACTACCGGCCCGCCGTCCTCCGCGGTGCAGAGCAGGTGGCCGGCCCGCCGGCGGCCGAGGACCCCCTGGTGGGGCCGGTGCGACCGGAGGACCTCCGGCTGCTGGGGCCGGGGGAGGAGTTCGACCCGTCGGCGCGGTCGGACGGCGGGGGCCTGCCGCTGTCCACCTTCAGCACCTTCCGGCCGGACCGGCCCGGTGCGTACCGCTTCGCGCTCCAGCTGGACACCACCGGCGGCCCGGAGGCGTGGATGGGCCGCTTCGGCCAGGAGCCGTACCGGGCGCAGGTGCTGCCGCTGCTCGCGGAGGTCCCGCAGGTGTTGCTCACCGCCGCGGTCGACGTCACGGTCGGCCCCTGAGCCCGGCCGGAGAGTGGACTTCCGCGCGGAAAGTGCGGTGCGGGACGGACTCCCCGCGCGGGATGTCCGCGGCCGGGTGCTGGGTGACGGCGTCGTGACGGCGCCGTGATGCGGCGTTCCCTACCCTCCCGTCGTCCACCGCTGGCGGTCCACGCACGACGACGAGGATGAGATGCGCTTCGACGGAGTCGAGATCAAGGTGACCCTCGGCGGGAAGCAGACCGGTCCCGCCGTCCAGGCGCTCGATCTGCCCTCGGTGGATCCGTGGCAGATCTGGTTCTGGGAGGACGTCACGCCGGGCAGCGGTCCCGGGACGCCGCTGCTCGACCTCGGCGTCATCCTGCGGGCCCGCGACCGGGACGGCGACGACGACGCGACGATCAAGCTGCGGCCGTGCCGGCGCTCCCAGCTGACCGACCACTGGCTCGCCGCGAAGAAGGGCGAGACCGACGACGGCGACAAGTGGGAGCTCAAGGTCGAGGCCGACTGGTCGGGCGACCGGAGACTGCTGGCGGCGTCGCACACCTACGAGCGACCCGGCGCCCTGATCCGGGAGGCGGGGGGCGGCGACCGGCCGGTCGCGGAGCTCTTCACCCGGGAGCAGCTCGACTTCCTCCGCGACTGCGCGGGGACGGCGGTCAACCTCGCCACCCTCACCGCGCTCCCGCCGGTGACCGCGACGCGGTGGAAGAAGGTCGCCGAGGCCCCGGCCGAGCTCGGCCTCCGGGCCGAGCGGTGGACGGTGGGCGACCTCGACTTCCTCGAGTTCTCGGTGGTCGCCGACCTGGCGGAGGCCCGCCGGACGCAGGCCGCCCTGACCGACTTCGTGCGCTCCCTGCCCCTGCCGGCCGATCCCGGCGCGAAGCCCGAGAGCAAGACCCGCCAGGTGCTCGAGCACCTGGTGGCGCGCGCCGTCGAAGCACGCTGACCACCGCGCCGCGGGAGGACCGATGACCGGCATCGTCGCCAGGGTGACGTCCACGGGTGCCGAGGCCCCGCTCGCCGGGCTGCTCACCGCCCCGCTCGGACTGGACGTCTGGGAGGTCACCCCCGAGCACATGGTGCTGCAGCTCGAGGAGGCCCAGGCCGGCCGGCTGGAGTCGATGGGGTACGCCGTCGAGCAGCTGCAGGTGACCGAGGGCTACGTGTCGCGGTTCGCGACCGACGCGGCGGCGGCCGGCTACCACACCGTGGCGACCCTGGAGGCCGACCTGCGGCAGCTGGCCGAGCGGCACCCGGAGATCGCCGAGCTGCACGAGATCGGCCGCAGCGTCGAGGGCCGGCCGCTGTGGGCCCTGCGCCTCGGCGAGCGGCGGGGGAGCGATCGCCGGGTGGCCTTCCTCGGCTGCCACCACGCGCGCGAGTGGATCTCCGTCGAGGTGCCCTACCGGCTCGCCGAGCACCTGCTCGACCACTCCTCCTCCGACCCGGTGCAGCAGTGGCTGCAGCAGGGTGAGGTCTGGGTGGTGCCGATGGTCAACCCGGACGGGCACGAGCACACGCGGACCGAGAACCGGCTCTGGCGCAAGAACCGGCGACGGAACCCGAACGGCACCGTGGGCGTCGACCCCAATCGCAACTACGGCTACATGTGGGGCACGCTGGACACCAACACGGCCAGCCACGTCCCCGCGGACCAGACCTACGTCGGCCCCCGCGCCTTCTCCGAGCCGGAGGTGCGCGCGGTGCGCGACCTCGTCGCCCGGCAGCGCTTCGGCGGCGTCCTCACCTACCACAGCTACTCGCAGCTGATCCTGTACCCGTGGGGGTACACGACCGGGCCGATCAGGGACGCGGCCGACCTCGGTGAGATGCGGAGCCTGGCGGAGGAGATGGCGCAGCTGGTCAAGGGCGTGCACGGGGAGACGTACACGGCGAAGCAGTCCTCGCAGCTGTACCCGACCGCGGGGGACACCACCGACTGGACGCACGGGGAGTACGACGTCCCGTCCCTGACCATCGAACTGCGGCCGGCCTCCGCGATGGACGGCGGCTTCATCCTCCCGGCCGACCAGATCGAGCCGTGCTGGGAGGAGAACCGCCCCGCTGCCCTGGAGTTCATCCGGCACGTCCTGGCGGCACCCGAGGGCTGACGACGGCGGACCCGGACCGGCGGGAGCGACGGATGGCGGCGGCCGAGCAGATCTGGATCGCCCGCCTGACGCCGCCCGCGGGGGGCAGCGTCGCCGACCTGCTCGACCTGCCGCTGGGTCTCGACGTGTGGGAGCGCTCCGCCGGCTCCCTCGTCGTGGCCGCGCCCGAGAGCAGCCTCGCCGAGCTCGAGCGGCGCCGGCTGGCGTCCGTGGAGCGGTGGGCGACGAAGGAGGAGTACCAGGCGCGGATGAGGACGGAGTAGGCGGCCGGGTGACCCGCCGTGCCGCCTACGACGGGGCGTCGACGCCCGCGGGGGAGCGGCTCCTCCGCCGCCCCGGTTGCGGAGGGGCCGACGGGGCCGGACCCGTGACAGCGGGGTGACGGCCTGGTGACGCTCGTGCACGCAGGCTCGTCCGGGTCCGAGCGGAGGAGGCAGGGATGACAGGGGTGCCACGGGTGGAGCTGGCGGAGGACCACCCGCTGGGCGCGGTCCGGACGATGCCGGAGTTCCGGGCGGGACTGGCCGAGGCGACGATGTCGGAGGCGGACCGCCGGCTCCTGGTCGAGCAGGCCGAGGCGCTGGTCGACGGCGTCTACGTGCACCTGCCGCTCAAGCGGGCGATGCACGCGATCGACCCCGAGCAGTCGCTGCGCCTGCTCCGGCACCGGCTGGCGACCATGAGCGACGCCGCGTTCCACCGCGAGCTGCTGCGCATCTTCCAGCAGCTGCGCGACCTGCACACCAACTACATCCTGCCGGCGGGGTACGAGGGCTTCGCGTTCCTCGGCATCTTCGTCGAGCGCTACCGCGAGTCCGGCGAGGACCGCTGGCTCGTCTCCCAGGTCTACGACCACATCGTGGGCGACCCCCACCTGGTCCGCGGCGCCGAGATCACCCACTGGAACGGCGTCCCGATGGCCATCGCGGTGGAACGCAACGCCGAGCGCGAGGCCGGCAGCAACCCGGCCGCCCGCCGCGCCCGCGGCCTCGAGAACATGACGATGCGTCCGGTCCGCATGTCCCTGCCGCCCGACGAGGACTGGGTCGAGCTGACGTACCGCGTCCCGGCGGGGGACGGCGGCTCCACGACCCACGAGACCCGGGTGCCGTGGCGGGTGTTCGCCAGTGCCCGGGAGGTGCGCGACTTCGGCGTGGGGGTCACCGCGGCGGCGCCGTCGACCTCCCGCGGCACCCGGGCAGGTGCCCTCGGCACCGGCGTCGACCTGGACCACCTCGTCGGGCTCGACCTGCGCACCGAGCTGACCCGGCGGGCGAAGCGGGAGTTCTTCGCGCCGGAGTCCCTCGCCGAGGAGGAGCGGGTCCGTTCGGCAGCCGAGGAGGTGCCGCCCCCGACGGAGGGGCAGGCCGAGGCCGGGGTGATCCCCACGACCCGACCGGCCGAACTGCGGGCCCGGGTCATCACGACGTCGTCGGGCCGGTTCGGCCACCTGCGGATCTTCACCTTCTTCATGGCCGACCGCGACATCGAGGCGTTCCTCGACGAGGTGGTGCGGTTGCTGGCCGTGCTGCCCGAGGAGGGGCTGGTCCTCGACGTCCGGGGCAACGGCGGGGGATACGTCATCGCCGCGGAGTTCCTGCTGCAGTTCCTCACCCCGCAGCTCGTCCAGCCCGAACCGATGCAGTTCGTCACCACACCGGGGACCGCGCAGCTGTGCGCCGCCGTCGACGACTACGCGTCCTGGCGGCGGTCCATCGACGAGTCGGTGGAGACCGGGGCGCAGTACTCCAGCGCGATCCCGCTCTACCCGACGGACCTGGTCAACTCGGTCGGCCAGCTGTACCACGGCCCCGTCGTCCTGGTGACCGACGCGCTCTGCTACAGCGCGACGGACATCTTCTCGGCCGGGTTCCAGGACCACGGCATCGGGCGGGTGCTCGGCGTCGACCAGAACACCGGGGCCGGCGGGGCCAACGTCGTCCAGCACGGGCAGCTGCTGCAGGAGTGGACCGGTGGTCCACTGCGAGCCCTGCCCGGCGGCGCGGACTTCCGGGTCGCCCTGCGGCGGAGCCTCCGGGTGGGCGCCCGGGCGGGGCAGCCGGTCGAGGACCTGGGCGTCGTCCCCGACGAGGTCCACGAGCTCACCCGGCGGGACCTCCTCGGCGACAACGAGGACCTCATGGCGCACGCCGGGCGGATCCTCGCCGGCAGCCGGCCGCGACGTCTGTCCGCGACCGCCGGCGTCGTCGGCGCCACGCTCCGGTTGACCCTCGAGACCCGTGCCCTCTCGAGCGTGGACGTCTACGTCGACGGTCGGCCCGCGGTGTCCTCGGCCGTGACGGACGGGACCACCGAGGTGGACCTGCCCACCGCGGCAGCCCCCACCACGGTCCGGCTCGCGGGCTTCGACGGGGACCAGCTGGTCGCCGGCCGCGTCCTGCGGGCCCGCTGAAGGGAACCGCGATGACGACCGGCCGTCCCGAGGACCGCATCCAGCTGCGGTTGGCCCTGGTCTGCTACGGCGGTGTCTCGCTCGCCGTCTACATGCACGGGGTCACCAAGGAGCTGCACAAGCTGGTGCGGGCCTCCCGCCGCTTCGACGACGTCGACGACCTCGAGGCGCCCAACCCGTTCCCGGACGACGACACCGAGGCGGCCTACTTCGAGGCCCTCCGTGAGCTCGCGCAGGGCGGGCGCCGGCTGTCGGTGACCATCGACATCGTGGCCGGCACCTCCGCCGGGGGCATCAACGGCGTCGTCCTCGGCAAGGTCCTGGCGCGCGACGGGGACCAGGACGGCCTGCGGAAGCTGTGGATCGAGGAGGGCGACCTCCGCAAACTGCTGCGCGGCCCGCGCGTCGGGGGCCTGCGCCTGCGGGCCGCGCTGGCAGGCCTCCGACTGGCCGGGCTGCAGCTCTTCGGCAGCGACAAGGCCACCTCTCCGCTGCGCGGAGAGCGCATGTCCCGCCTGCTGATCGAAGCGATGCGGGACATCGACGTCGGTGCGCGGGGCGACGCGACCCTGCTGCCGCGGTCCGGATCCCTCGACCTGTTCGTCACGCTCACGGACCTGCACGGGTTCCAGGTGCTCGTACCGTCGGGTGCGGGGGGCGCCAGCCAGCGCGACCGGCAGCACGCCCAGGTGCTCCGGTTCTCCGCCCGGTACGGCGACACCGGCGAGTTCGGCCCGGAGGCGACGCCGGACCTCGCCTTCGCGGCCCGGGCGACGTCGAGCTTCCCGGGGGCGTTCGCCCCGGTCAGCGTCACGTCCTTCGGGCAGGAGTGCGACACCCGGATGGATCGCGAGACGCTGTCGCAGCGGTTCGTCTACCGCTACGACGAGCAGGGCGCCCGGGCGGTGAACGCCTGGTTCGTCGACGGCGGAGTCCTCGACAACGCCCCGTTCGACCTGGTGGTCCACGCCATCGGCCGGAAGCGGGCCGAGTCCGAGGTGATCCGGTCGCTGATCTACATCCAGCCCGATCCCGGCCAGCCGTTGGCCACCGCGCCGCCCGCGGACTCCGGCGGCGCCCCGCCCCCCGCGCCGTCCTGGCTCCAGGGCGTCGGCAAGGCGGTCCTCGGCGTGCGCGGGTCCCAGGGGGTCCTGCGCGACCTCTTCGCGCTCCGTGACCTGAACACCCGGATCAGTGAGGTCGGCTCGATCGCGGCCAACCAGATGGCCCAGGCGCAGCGGCTGCTCGACGATGCCGTTCCCCGCGCGGACGAGGACGCGCTCAGCTGGGAGGTGAGCAGGGAGGGGTTCCAGGCGGTCTCCGACGAGGTCCACCGGGGCGCACAGCGGGAACTGGGCGCGTCGTACGCCTCGTACTGCCGGCTCAAGGCGGGGGCGGCGGCCCGCCGGATGGCCGACGAGGTGGCCCGGCGCTTCGTCTGGCCACCGGACGCCGGCCGCACCGCCTTCGTGCGGGCGGCCATCGGGGCGTGGGCCCGCGGGCGCGAGGAGTGGAACGATCCCGACCCGACGCGGCTCATGGAGATGCTCGGTCCGGTCGACCTGCCCTACCGGGAGCGGCGGCTGCTGTTCCTGCTGGCGGGCGTCAACGACCTGTACGACTGCCTGGGCGAGGGCCCCCACGCCCCCACCCGCAGCGACCTGGACACGCTCAAGCGGCTGGCCTGGGACCTCATGGACCAGCTGCACCGGGTCCCCGGCGAGGCCGTCGCGGGCGTGCCCGACGCCCTGGTGCAGTTCCTCTCCGCCGACCGAGTCGACCCTGCCCTGCTCGAGGACCCCCAGGTGTTCGCCGAGGAACACGCGGACGACTTCCCCGAGCTGTTCGAGGCCTACCGAGACTCACTCACCCGGCGCCTCGGCGACGGCGGTGCGCAGCTGTGGCAGGCCTTCGAGACCTCGACGAAGGGCTGGGGGCGCACGTACCGCCGCGCGCTCCTGTCGCGGTACCTGGCCTTCCCCTTCTGGGACGGCCTCATCTTCCCGACCGTCGCCCTGTCGGAGGTCCCGCAGTTCTCACCCATCGGTGTCGCCCAGTTCAGCCCCCTGGCCGCGGGGGCGCTGGTCCCGCCGGAGGGCGGCAAGCTCAAGGGCGTGTCCCTGCACCACTTCGCCGGGTTCGTGAAGCCGGAGTGGCGGGAGAACGACTACCTGTGGGGGCGCCTGGACGGCGTCGAGCTGGTTCTGCGGACGCTCTACACCGCGGGGTCGGCGCGGCCCGCGGTCGCCGACACGGCGCCGCCCGAGTCGCAGGAGGCGGCCGTCCGCACGGCCGGCGGGGCGGTCCTCCAGCGGGGGTTGCGGGGAGTGCTCGCGGCGGAGAGCGGCCTGAGGCGGATCGCGGCCGCGCGCCGGAGCCTGCTCCAGCAGGTGGAAGCCCTGCCGCTCGCGTGAACTCCGGCCGGAAGGGGAGGACGTGTCCGCGGCTGCTGGTCGAGGGGGAGGAAGGAGCCGGCGCCGCCCCGAGGACTGGCGGGACCTGACCGGCCGCCTCCCGGCACCCTGTCACGATCCGGAGGGCCGGGACCTGCTGTGGCAGCAGTTCGAGGCGCGGCTGCGGTGGTACGACCGAGCCGCCGCGCGCAGTCGACGTGCCTGTCTGGCGCTGAAGACCATCACGCTGGCGGCCGGTGCGACCGTCACCGTCCTGGCCGCCGCAGGCGCCCCTGCGGTGCTGACCGCCTCGCTGGCCGCCGGAGCGGTGGTCGCCGAAGGCATCGAGCAGGTCTTCCAGCTCCATCCGCACTGGATCTCCTACCGCTCGACGGCAGAGACCCTGCGCCAGCACGGGTTCTCGTTCGCGGCCGGTGTCGTTCCCTATGACGTCAGCTCGACCCGTCGCGAGCTGCTCAACTCCGTCCTGTGGGCGGTGACGTCGAAGGAGAACGCCGACTGGGCGGCCGGCATGCGAGGTGCGGCACCACCGTCGCCCCCTCGCACGGCCGATGACGAACCGGCGACGCACGCGTGATGCCCGACGGTGACGATCAGAGCGACCAGTTCCTGCCGGGCATCGGCGGGTGACCGGCAGCGAGGGGTGTGCGATGGCCTTCACGTTGTGCGCGGACTTCACCCTCTTCCCGGACGACACCATCCTGGGGCCGGGGTTCACGTTCGCGGCGATGGACTTCCAGGACGTCCCGGGCGGGTCCTCGGCCTCCTTCGTCAACGCGACGGCGGGCGAGCGCGGGCTGCAGTTCCCGCACACCGGGCTCGAGGTCGGACTGCCCGTGCCGGTCCTCTATGCCCGCGCCTGCGGGTCGGGCAGTTCGCGGGGCCGTACACGATCGACGGCCTGGACCTCTCCGGCGTCGTCGTGAGCAGCTTCGCGATGACCTTCCTCTGCGTCCCCATCCCGTGAACGGGCGCCCGGCCAGGCGGGTCACGACCGGCGCGCCGCTGCCCAGAGCCAGCCGGCGAGCGCGAGCGGCACGACGGTGAACGCCGACATCGCCGGGACGGTGCCGACGGCCGAGCCCAGCCACGCGAGCAGCAGTGGGGTCCCGAAGCCGGCGTAGGCGAAGGCGTAGAACGCGCTGTTCATCGCGCCCCGGGTGTGCGGGGGCGCCAGCCGGGCGGTCAGGGTCAGCCCGGCGGTGAGGCACAGCCCGGCCCCGCCGCCGAGCAGCGCCGCCGCCGGCAGCAGCAGCGGCCTGGCGTGCGTCACGATCCCGACCACGCCGAGGCCGTGGCCGAGCGCACCGAGGACCATCCCGAGCGGCGCGGCGCCCCGCTCCGCCCGCCGCCCGACGCGGGCCGCGACCGCGCTGGCCGCCAGAGCCAGCCCGCCGATCAACCCGGCGTAGGCGACGCCGACGCCGTCCGGCACCACGAGCAGGGGGAGCAGGGTCGCGGCGATGGCGGGGAACGCGAACACCCCGACGGCGGTGGGCGCCAGCACCGCCCAGAACGGCCGCCGCGCCTCCGGCGGCAGGCCGAGCGTCATCAGCCGGCCCGGCCGGCGGACGTGCACGGTCTCGGGAACGGTCACCAGCGCGCCCACCCCGACGGCGAGGACGGCGACGTGCACGAGGTAGGGCAGGGTCGTCGGCGCGGGGCCGTACTGGGCGAGCACCCCGCTCATCGCCGGGGCGACGGCGAAGCCGAGGGACGTGGACACCGCACCGCGGGTGGCCGCGGAGCGCTGCCCGTCGGGACCGGCGAGGTCCTGCAGCCACGCGTTGGCGACGGAGAACACCACCCCGGACACGACGCCCTGCAGCAGCCGGCCCGCGTAGAGCAGGGGCAGGTGGTCGACTGCGGGGAGGAACAGCAGCGAGACCAGTCCGGCGACGACCGCGAACGGGAGGACCAGCGCCCGCCGTCCGAACCGGTCCGACGCCGCACCGGACACGGTGAGCGCGGCCATCAGGCCGACCGCGTAGCAGCCGAAGACGGCGGTGAGGTCGGCGTCCGACAGGCCAAGGGTGCGCCGGTAGACCAGCAGCAGCGGCGTGGGGATGTTGGTGCCGAGAGCCACCGTGAACAGCCCGAACGTGAGGGCGTCGAGCCGCCGTCGCACGGCGTCCCGCTGGACCGCGGCGTCCGGCACCTGCCGGACGCTACCGGTCGCCGGGTCAGCGCACCCGCACCGTGTCGGTGCGCACCAGCGTCGTCCCGGAGCCCGTGGTGGCCAGCACGCGCACGGTGACCTCGTCGCCGGGCACGTCGTCGACGGCCAGGCTCACGACCGGCTCGGGGAGGCCGACCGCGACCGTCCGCCAGGTCCCGCCGGCGTCGTCGCGGAGCTGGACGACGTACCGCTGGCCGGCCGGTGCGTCGGGCGCCTCCCAGCGCAGCACGACCGAGCCGGGCGCCGCGTCGAGATCCGCGCCGAGATCGTCGCCGGCCGGCGCTCCCAGCGGGGCCGCCTCGCCGCCGACCGGCTGGCTGTCCACCACCGCCCCGTCGACCAGGACCTCGACGCTGGCCGCGCCGGCCGGCGTGGGGAGGCCCATGTCGACGACGCCGGTGACGTCCTCGTCCGGGTCCTCGCACGCGCTGGGCACGAACGCGGCCGGGCGCTCGTCGAGGGTGGCCCCCGCGGCGTCGCGGATGCGGACGGTGACGTCGTGGGCTCCGGCCCGCCCCTCCGCGTCGCTCGCCGCCTCCCCGGCCAGGGGCAGCACCGCGGTGATCGACCCCGAGGCGCGGGTGAGGTTGACCGCCGCGATCAGCCGCATCTCCGGAGCCTCCCGCCTGCCGATCGCCGGCAGGTCGCCCGGGCCGGCCGGATCCGGTCCGCGCCCCGCGGGGAGGGCGTTCTCCGCCACGAGCCGGTCGAAGATGCCGCGGTAGGTGAACGAGCTCAGCCACTGGTCGTCGCAGTAGGTCATGAGGTCGTGCGCATCGGTCCCGTCGAGCAGCCGCATCGGCAGCCCCAGTCCCGGGTCGCCGACGTCGAACCCGACGAAGCTCTGGTCGGGACCGGACAGCTGGCCGCCCGGGAACGGGTAGTCGGCGCCGCCGGCGGCCCCGCAGAACTCCGCGTGGAACCGGCCGAAGGTGTGGCCGAGCTCGTGGCCGCCGTACCAGTCGCCGTAGGAGCCGTCGAAGTCCCAGCCGAAGGTCGCCGCGCCGGTCGGACCGGAGGCGACCGTGCCCGGTCGCGGCGTCTGCGGGATGTCGGACGCGCGCCCGCGCATGAAGAAGCCGCTGTCGGCGACCATCCCGTAGTAGTGCGTGCGGGCGTCCGTGCCGGTCGCGACGTCGACCGCCCGCAGGGCGAGGAGCTGGGCGTTGATCTGCGCGGCCTCGAACTCCGGGGCCGGGGCGGCGTCGACCGTCGTCGTCGTCAGGTCCAGCCGCGCGATCGGGTAGGCCCGGCGCAGCCAGGAGGCGATGAGCGTGCCGTCGGTGCCGGAGGGCAGGTGGACCCGGGCGGGGCTGCCCGTCCGGTAGCGCAGCCGGACGAGCCGCAGCCGCAGCGGGGCGGCCCGCTTGAACGCGACCTTGCGCCGGCGCAGCCTCCCCAGCGACGGCAGCGGCGTGCCGGTGGCGCGCTGCACCTCGCCCATCCGCAGCCACACGGTGCCGGGCGCGGTGAGCTTGGCCGGCAGCAGGAAGTTCAGGCTGCAGGCGAGGTCGGCGCGCCGCGAACGGAGCTGGGCCGGTGTCGTCCCCGACCGGGACGGGTCGAGCTCCGCCGTGCCGAGCGCGGGAACCGAGAGCCACGGCCCGCCGGCGGAGCGGGCGACCTCCAGCTCCCCGCGCACGGTGACCGGCTGCGGACAGGACAGGTACGCCCGCACGACCGTCGCCTTGCCCGCGACGAGGGGCACCGAGTGGTCGAGGTCCTGCACCACCTGGGTGACCTCGAGCCCGTCGAGCGCCACCAGTGGCGGCTGGTCGCCGGCGCCCCGGGCCCCGCCGTCGTCGGCCAGGTCCGCCAGCACCCGGGCGACGGCCGCGTCCTCGGGCACGTCGGGCGTGGTCAGCACGCGTGCGACGGCCCGGTCGGCGGCTCGGGCGAGCGCGATCTCGGCCTCGACGGCCGGTGACGGTGGGGAAGCGGTCAGCCTGCGGCCCATGGCAGCACCCTCCATCCGGGCCGTCATCCCGACGTCACGACCGCGTCACGTCCGGACGGTTCCGGACGCCGGGGTGGACACCGGCGGACCGAACGGGCAGCGGTGTATCCCGCGATGGGCAGACCTGTGTGCAGCCCTCACCGTTCCGAGCCGCCCGTCCGCGCGGGACGTCGGCGAAGCGGCGGTTCCATCCCCGAGTTCGCCGCCTTGGCGAGCGCCGGCGCTCGGTCGTGCAGCGACTTGCTGCATCCACTCTTGACTCCGGTTGGATACACCTCCTACGTTCGGTGGCGTGTCGAGCCCCGCGCTGGAGTCGGAGTCCTCCCCGGACCGGGTCACCTACCTGCACCAGGTGCTCCGGGAGTCGATCCTCAGCGGGGACATCGAGCCGGGCGCGGTGCTCACCCAGGCGGCGCTCGCCCGCGACCACAACGTGAGCCGGACGCCGCTGCGCGAGGCGCTCCGGCTGCTGCAGGCGGACGGCCTGGTCGACGTCAGGGAGCAGAGGCTCCGGGTCCGCCCGATGTCGTTCGACGACCTCGACGACCTGTACACGATGCGGATCACGATGGAGTCGCTGGGCGCGAGGATCACCGTCCCGAAGATGACGCCCGCGCACCTGGAGATGCTCAGGTCGCACCTGGATGCGATCGACGAGTTCGACCGGGTCGGCGACTTCGCGCAGCGCGAGGTGCCCCACGTCGCCTTCCACCGGGGACTGGTGAGTCTCGCGGGTCCCAGCCTGGTGTCGGCCTTCGACGAGTACAACGCCTTGACCACCAGGTATCGCCGGCTGCAGTCCACCCAGCCGCGCGCCTACGCGTTGGCCGCGCAGGAACACCGGGCGATCCTCAGCGCCTGCGAGGCGGGCGACGCGGAGGCGGCCGCCCAGAGGCTGGCGTACCACCTGGCCCGGGTGGCGCTGACCCTGGTCGCCGAGCTCGCCCCCACGAGGGATCCCGCCAACCTGCGGACCTCGATCAGGTTCGCGTGCGGCGGCTACGAGGTCGATCCCGCGTTCGCGGCGCCGCAGCCGTTCGAGAGCACCCCGTGATCCCCGAGCTGTCCGACAGCCCCTTCCACGTCGCACTCGTGGTGGACGACGTGCGGCGTCATGCCGATCTGATGACGCGTCGGTACGGGTGGACCTGGACTCCGATCCGCACGCGGCACCAGACCTACCGCGAGTTCCCGTCCGGGCTGGTCCGCGAGGTCGACGTCGACGTCTGCTTCTCCACGCACGACCCGTTCCGGATGGAGCTCATCTCGTCGGCGTCCGGGAGCCCGTGGGAGGTGTCCGACGGCCAGGCGTTCCACCACCTCGCGTGGTGGGTCGACGACCTGGCCGCCGTCTCGGCGGCGCTCCTGGAACGAGGAGCGGTGCCCGAGGCCCACGGCGTCGATCCCGACAGCGGACGCGAGCCCGCTCGCTTCGCCTACTTCACCGAGGCCGGCGTGCGCATCGAACTGCAGGAGACATCGCGGCGGCCCGACTTCGAGGCCTGGTTCGCCGAGTAGAGCACGACCCCGACCAACGGAGCGAGGAGTCGAGAGTGCTGCACCGAGAAGACAACGACCTGCTGACCCGGACCGGGGCGGACACGCCGGGCGGGCGGTTCATGCGCCGGTACTGGCTGCCGGCCCTGCTGGAAGCGGAGTTGCTCGACCACCAGCCGGTCCGGGTGAGACTGCTGGGTGAGTCCCTGGTCGCCTTCAGGACGGCGGACGGCTCGATCGGGTTGCAGGACGAGCGCTGCCCGCACCGGGGAGCATCCCTGGGGCTGGCGCGGTGCGAGCCGGACGGGATCCGCTGCCTCTTCCACGGGTGGAAGTTCGGACCCGACGGGAACGTGCTCGACCTCCCGACCGAGCCGGAGGGCCGTCAGCGGCTCAAGGACAGGATCCCGGTGCGGTCGTTCCGCACCCGGATCGCCGGCGGGATCGTGTGGGCCTACCTGGGGCCGCCCGGGAGCGAGCCCGAGTTCCCCGACTTCGCGCCCTTCTCCGCCGGACCGGGGCACTGGCACGCCTCCAAGCTCCACCTCGAGTGCAACTACCTGCAGGGAGTGGAAGGCAGCCTCGACCCGGCCCACGTGTCGGCACTCCACAGCTCGCAGACGACCGGGGCCGCGGCCGGGAGCTCGCTGGGGATGACGATGTCCAGCACCGCACCGAGCCTGGAGGTGGACGAGTCCTGGTTCGGCTTCCGGCTGGCGGCCCGCAGGCCGGGGCCGCAGGCGGGAACCGAGTACCTGCGGATCACGGCGTTCGCCTATCCGTGCTTCACCTTCCTGCCCGGGGAGGACAAGGTGCTGTGCGCGTGGGTGCCCATCGACGACCACCACTGCTGGCAGTACTGGCTCTTCTACGACCACGAGAACGAGCTCGACCACGACCTGCTCTTCGACCGCCTCGGGCTGGAGATCGTCGACCACCAGCACCGTCGCACCTCGTTGCGACAGGACGGCTGGCCGCAGGATCGCGCCGCCATGACGGCCGGTCACTTCTCCGGCATCAGGGGGATCGCCGAGGAGGACTGCGTCATCCAGGAGAGCCAGGGCTCCATCTCCGACCGGTCCACCGAACACCTCGGATCCAGCGACCTCGGGGTCGCCCGGATGCGGCGGATGATGCTCCGGGCGATCCGCGCGTCCGAGGAGGGTGACCCCCCGGCGATCAGGGAGTCGAGTGGTCGCTACCGGGAGATCGAGCGCGTCGACGAGGTGATCCCCGACGGGCTGGCCTGGAAGTCGCGGATCTCCGGCCGGTGAGGACCTCCGTGGTGGTCGAACGCAACGCCGGAGGCCGGCACGTCTCCAGGTCGGCGGACCGTGCTGGTTGCGGCCGGGTCGGCGCCGCTCGCTCCGGCCTGGCGTGGGGGGTGTAGGGGGATGCGACTGGGCTCGACGCGCACAGGCGGAAGCGCGCACCTGGTGGCCGCGGTCGATCAGGACCGTGTCCTCGACCTCACGGCGATGGCCGACGACGGCGGGCCCGACGTCCTCCGTGGGATCACCGACGTGGGCGCCCTGCTCGCGGCGGGACCGCCGGCGGTCGAGGCGGCCCGCTCGGTCCTCGGCTCGGCCCACGGCTCGGCGCACACCCTCGACGTCGCCGACGTGCTGCTGGACGCACCGGTCCTCCGGCCCTCCAAGATCATCTGTGTCGGCCTCAACTACACGAAACACGCCCACGAAGCCGGTCTGGAGCCGCCGGCCCGGCCCATCCTCTTTCCCAAGTGGCCGAACTCCCTGGTGGGGAACGGAGTGCCGATCAGCGATCTCGGGCTGACCGCGGAGTTGGACTACGAGGCCGAGCTGGCCATCGTGATGGGCCGCCGGGCCAGCCGCGTGAGCGAGTCCGAGGCGCTGGACCACGTCTTCGGTTTCACGATCCTCAACGACGTCAGTGCCCGGGACCTCCAGCACAGCGATCCCGGGAGCCAGTGGTCGTGGGGGAAGGCGCTGGACGGGTTCGCCCCGTTGGGTCCGTGGGTGGCCGCGAAGGAGGAGATCGCGGACTGGCGGGAGCTCCGCCTGACGACACACGTAAACGGGGAACTGCGGCAGGACGAGCTCTGCGGCGACATGGTCTTCGGGGTCGAGGAACTCGTGTCGTGGATCAGTCGCGGCGTCACCCTCGAGCCCGGGGACATCATCGCCACGGGCACTCCGTCCGGGGTGGGCTTCGGCTTCACACCGCCGGAGTACCTCGTGCCCGGGGACCTGGTCGAGGTCTCACTGACCGGCGTCGGGACGCTCGTGTCCCCGGTCGTCAGGTCACCCCACTCGCCGCGCTGAAGCCGGCACCGGTCTTCCCCGTCCCGTGGTCGTCACGAAGGCGAACGGCATGCGCGGGATCCGCTCCACCCGGTCGCAGTCTCGCGCCGGTCCCTCGAATGACTCACTAGGAGTTCGCATGATCGGTTCCCGAACCCCGCTCCGGGCCGTCGGCAGACCCGCACTGGCCGGCCTCGTCGCGCTCGCACTCGTCTCCGGCTGCGGATCCGGCGACGACCCCGCCGAGTCCTCGGGTGCAGCGGCGAGCACCGAGCTGACGACTGTCCGCGTGGGCATGTTCCCGGCTGCGGACGTCGCCCCGATCTTCCTCGGGATCTCGCAGGGGTTCTTCGAGGAGGAGGGGCTCGAGCTGGAGACGCAGATGCTGGGCGGCGGGGCGGCCGTGACGGCAGCGGTGGTCGCCGACGAGGCCGACATCGGCTTCTCCAACGTGGCCTCCCTGGTCATCGCCCGGAGCCAGGGGCTCCCGATCACGATCGTCGCGCCCGCGACCCAGGCCGGGGCGGACGCGTCCGAGGCGAACGCCGGCGTCTTCGTCCCGATGGACAGCGACATCCAGGATGCGGCCGGCCTGGCCGGCAAGACCGTGGCGGTCAACGCCCTCGGCAACATCCTCGAGATGACGCTGCGCGAATCGCTGGATCAGGCCGGCGTGGACCCCTTCGCCGTCAACCTCGTCGAGATCCCGTTCCCGGACATGCCTGCGATGCTGGACTCCGGGCAGGTCGACGCGGCGTTCGTCATCGAGCCCTTCGCGACCCAGATCCTCGGTGGCGGGAACGCGCGTGTCGTGGCCACCCCCTACGAGGAGACGACTCCCTCGCTCACCGGGGCGGTGTACTTCACGACGGAGTCCTTCGTGGAGTCGGACGGGGACACGGCCGCGGCGTTCCAGCGGGCCCTGGCGCAGTCGGTGGAGTACGCCCAGGAGAACCCGGACGAGCTGCGGGCCGCGGTGGGCGACTACACCGAGATCTCCGAGGACGTCATCAACGAGATGGTCTTCCCCCAGCTGGCCGCGGACGTGCCGCGCGACATGATCGAGCTCTACGTCGACCTCCTGACCGAGTACGGGATGGTCACCGGCGATGTCGACGTCGACGGGCTGATGGCCGGCCTGGACTGACCGGGGCGCTCATCGATCGCACCGAGCCGTCCCACGCGTCCGCGTCAGCAGCGGATCGCGTGGGACGGCGGCGCGCCCGGGCTCGTCACCCGTCGGGCAGTCCCCGGAGCCCCGACGAGTCGCACGCCGGGCCGGACTCGGCAGCGGTCAGTTCTGTGCCGCGAGCCGGATGCCCCTGTCCAGCCGAACGGTCAGCACACTCGGGAGGCGCTCCAGGCGGGCCTGCATGAGGTCGGCCTCGTCGTCGTCGGCGGTACACCCGATGCACAGGCGCCACTGCCCCTGGCCGGCCTCTTCGGCCTCCAGCCGGGTGATCTGGTGGTTGCGCCCGTTGAGCATCATGACGACCCGCTGCACGCTGATCAGGTCGGAAACGGTGACGAAGACCTTCAGGCTGTGGTCGACGGCGACATGGCGGTGGTGACGGAACACTGGATTCTCCGAGCCCCACGGGCTTCTGCGATCGGACGGGGTTCTCTCGTCGTGGTGTCGCCGGACCCGCCGTCGCGAGAGTCAGCTCGCGGCGAGCCCGCAGGGAATCCGTCGTCCGTGCACCTCCGCAGCCTACGGAGTGACGCGGCCGACTGCCAGTGCTCGTTCCCGCCGGCGGTTCGGAGTCAGGAGTCGGCCGGGCGGCCGCTGTCGTCCGGCAGGAGCGCCCGGACGAGCGGGACGCCGGGGCGGTAGGCCAGGTGCCGGTAGGACGGCGCGTCGAGGACGGCGAGGTCGGCCCGGGCGCCGGGACCGAGGTGCCCGACGTCCGGACGCCGCAGCGCCGCCGCTCCGCCGGCGGTCGCTGCCCACAGCGCCTCGACCGGCGTCATCCCCATCTCCCGGACGGCGAGCGCGATGCAGAACGGCATCGACGTCGTGAAGCTGCTGCCCGGGTTGCAGTCGGTGGCCAGGGCCACGGGAACCCCCGCCGACAGCAGCCGCCGGGCGTCGGGGTACGGCGACCGGGTGGAGAACTCGGCGCCCGGCAGCAGCGTCGCGACCGTGGTCCCACCGGCGAGCGCGTCCACGTCGGCGTCGGTCAGGTGGGTGCAGTGGTCGGCGCTGGCCGCGCCGAGCTCCACCGCCAGCTGCACGCCGGGGCCCGGCGCGAGCTGGTTGGCGTGCACCCGGAGCTGCAGCCCGCGGGCCCGGCCGGCCTCCAGCACGGCCCGCGCCGCCGCGCCGTCGAAGGCGTGCGCGGAGGCCGGCTCGCAGAAGACGTCGATCCACCGGGCGACCGGGGCGCACGCGTCGAGCATCGGACCGGTGACGAGGGCGACGTAGTCCTCGGTGCGGCCGGCGTACTCGGCCGGCACCACGTGCGCGCCGAGGAAGGTGGTCTCGGGGGTGACCTCCGCGGCCAGCCGCAGGCACCGCGCCTCGTCCTCGACGGTCAGCCCGTAGCCGCTCTTGACCTCCACCGTCGTCGTGCCCTGGCCGCGCAGCTCGGCCACCAGGCCGCCGAGCCGGCCGCGCAGGACGTCGTCGGAGGCGGAGCGGGTCGCGGCGACGGTGGCCGAGATGCCGCCGCCGTCGTAGCGCGCGCCGGCCATCCGGGCCTCGAACTCGGCGGCCCGGTCGCCGGCGAAGACCAGGTGGGTGTGGCTGTCGACGAAGCCGGGGACGACCGCGCGGCCGCCGACGTCGATCCGAGCGTCGGCCGCGGGGGCGTGCCGCCGCGACCCGGTCCAGGCGACGGCGCCGTCCTCGACGACCACGGCCGCGTCGGCGACCAGACCCAGCGGCCCGGCCCCGGCGGCGGGGTCGTTGGTGACGAGCTCCGCGATGCCGGTGACCAGGGTGCTCACCCGGGGTCGGTTCACGCGTCGTCCCACAGCGGATCGATGGCCGCGGCGAGCAGGTGGCCCACGTCGCCCAGGACGTGCCGGCCCTCCTCGACGACGACCCGGCCGTCCACCACGACGGTGTGCACGTCGGCGCCCCCGGCGGCCATGACCAGCTGGTCGGGGGCGCAGCCGGCCGTCCGGGGCGTGTCGGTGCGGACGGCGACCAGGTCGGCCCGCTGCCCGGGCGCGATCCGGCCGGCGTCGGGCCAGCCGAGGGCGCGGTGCCCGTCGACGGTGAGCGCGGCGACGAGCGCGGCCGGGCGGAACCGGCCGCGCTCGCCGGTGACCAGCCGCTGGTGGCTCTCGAGCAGCCGGGCCTCGCCAAGCAGGTCGGTGAGCGCGGACTGGTCGCTGCCCAGGCACAGCGGCGAGCCGGCGTCCCGCAGCCGGCGGAACGGGCCGACGCCGTCGGCGAGGTCGGCCTCGGTGCTGGGGCATCCGCAGACCGTCGTGCCGCTGGACCCGAGCAGGACCACGTCGTCGTCGGTCAGGTGGGTGGCGTGCACGGCGGTGGTGCTCGGGCCGAGGATGCCGTGCCGGTGCAGGAGCGCGGTCGGGGTGCTGCCGTGGACGGCGAGGCAGGCCTCGTTCTCGGCCGGCTGCTCGGAGAGGTGCACGTGCAGGGGACGGCCTCGGGCCGCCTCGGCGACCCGGCCGAGCTGCGCGGCGGGCACCGCGCGCACGGAGTGCACGGCGGCGCCGATCCGGATCCCCGGTCGCTCGGGGAGCGCGGCCACCCGTTCGGCCCAGGCCTCGGCGTCCCCGTCCGAGAACCGCGTCTGGACCTCGTCCAGGGGCAGGTACCCGCCGGCCGACAGCCCTCCGGTCAGGTAGACGGTGTCCAGCAGGGTCAGCCGGACGCCGGCGTCGGCGGCGGCCTGCACCAGCGCCTCGGCCATCGCGTTGGGATCGGGATACCGCCCGCCGCCGGGCGGGTGGTGCAGGTAGTGGAACTCGCCGACGCAGGTGACGCCGGCCAGGGCCATCTCCGCGTACGTCGCCCGCGCCAGGGCGAGGTGGCGGTCGGGGTCCAGCCGGGCGGCGACGGCGTACACGCGCTCGCGCCAGGTCCAGAAGGTGCCGCCGGAGTCGTGCGTTCGGCCGCGCAGGGCCCGGTGGAAGGCGTGCGAGTGCGCGTTGGCGAGGCCGGGGAGCACCTGGCCGGCGAGCACGTGGTCCCCGGCCGCGGGCGTGGGCGCTCGCCCGACCGCGGTGATCCGGCCGCCGTCGACGACGACCCGGACGCCCGCCCCGGGGCCGTCGTCCAGCTGCGCGGACTCGCACCACCAGGTGGTCAGCACGCGAGGTCCTCGACCACCCGGGCGAGCGCGGCGACCCCGGCGGCGCAGTCGTCCGGGTCGGCGTGCTCGGCGGGGGAGTGGCTGACGCCGGTCGGGTTGCGGACGAACAGCATCGCCGTCGGGACGCCGGCCGCGGCCAGGACGCCGGCGTCGTGGCCGGCCCCCGTGGCGAGCACCGGGCAGGAGCCCCCGTCGGTGCCGAGGAGGGTGGCCAGCCGGTCGCGCAGCGCGGGGTCGAAGGGCGTGGCCGGCGTCCACGACTCCTCGACCGGTTCGGCGCCCGCCGCCCGGCCCAC
Source organism: Geodermatophilus sp. CPCC 205506 (assembly GCF_051383635.1). NCBI lineage: Bacteria > Bacillati > Actinomycetota > Actinomycetes > Geodermatophilales > Geodermatophilaceae > Geodermatophilus > Geodermatophilus sp. CPCC 205506. The sequence continues at coordinate 58,343 of NZ_JALPKP010000002.1, forward strand.
GTCCCGGACCACGGCGCGCACCTCGTCGTCCAGCGGACCGCGGGCGTCGAGCCAGGCGGTGACCTCGGACGGGATGGCGTTGACGCCGTTGGGTCGGACCCGCACCTTGCCGACGGTGGCCAGCGAGCCGTACCGCGCGGCCGCGGCCCGGGCCTCGAGGACCGTCGCGGCCAGCGCGAGCATCGGGTCCTGCCGGTCGGCCAGCCGGGTGGTGCCGGCGTGGTCGGCCCGGCCGCGCAGGTCCAGCCGCCAGCGGCCGTGCGGCCAGATCGACGACCCGACGCCGACGGCCTCGGCACCGTCCACCAGCGCGCGGCCCTGCTCCACGTGCAGCTCCACGAAGGCGCCGATCCGGCGGAGGGCGGCGTCGTCGCGGCCGACGCTCCCGGCGTCGACCCCGGCGCGGTCCATCGCCTCGGCCATGGTGGTGCCGTCGTCGTCGGTCAGCGCCCGTGCCCGGTCGGGGTCGAGCGCGCCGGTGAGCAGCCGGGAGCCGGCGCAGGCGACGCCGAAGCGGGCGCCCTCCTCGTCGGCGAAGCTGGCGATGCCGACGGGCCGCCGGAGCGCGGCCCGGTCGACCCGGTCGAGCGCGGCGAGGGCCGAGACGACGCCCAGCGGTCCGTCGAAGGCGCCGCCGTCGGGCACGGAGTCGAGGTGGCTGCCCAGCACCAGCCCGGGCTCCCCGGCGTCGGGGTCCGCCGTCCACGCCCAGAGGTTGCCGGCCCGGTCCGGCACGACGTCCAGACCGCGCCGCCGGGCCTCGCCGCCGAACCACTCGCGCAGAGTGGCGTCGGTGGGCGTCCAGGCGAACCGGCGGTACCCGCCCGTGGCGGCGTCCCGCCCGACGGGTGCCAGGTCCGCCCACATCGCCGCGAACGTGCTCACCCGGCGTCCCCAGGGGCCGAAGTGGCCACGTCGGCCCTCATGGGCCCTCCGTCATCGGAACCCGGAGACCGCGCTCCTCCGCGACCTGCGCGGCGAGCTCGTAGCCGGCGTCGACGTGCCGCAGGACGCCCGTTCCGGGGTCGTTGCGCAGCACCCGCGCCAGCTTGCGGGCGGCCAGGTCGGTGCCGTCGGCGACGCTGACCTGCCCGGCGTGGATGGACCGGCCCATGCCGACGCCGCCGCCGTGGTGGATGGACACCCAGGTGGCGCCGGACGCGGTGCTGACCAGGGCGTTGAGCAGCGGCCAGTCGGCGATGGCGTCCGACCCGTCGGCCATGGCCTCCGTCTCCCGGTACGGCGAGGCGACGGAGCCGGCGTCGAGGTGGTCGCGGCCGATGACGATCGGCGCCGAGATCTCCCCGGAGGCGACCAGCTCGTTGAAGCGGAGGCCGGCGACGTCGCGCTCGCCGTACCCGAGCCAGCAGATCCGGGCCGGCAGCCCCTGGAAGGCGACCTTGTCCTGTGCCGCGCGGATCCAGCGCTGCAGGTGGTCGTCGTCGGGGAACAGGTCGAGGACGGCGCGGTCGGTCGCGGCGATGTCGGCCGGGTCCCCGGAGAGCGCCGCCCACCGGAAGGGGCCCCTGCCGGAGCAGAACAGCGGCCGGATGTAGGCGGGCACGAAGCCGGGGAACGCGAACGCCCGCTCGAAGCCGCCCTGGCGGGCCTCGTCCCGGATCGAGTTGCCGTAGTCGAAGACCTCGGCCCCGGCGTCGAGGAACCCGACCATCGCCTCCACGTGCCGGGCCATCGAGGCGCGGGCGCGGTCGGTGAACTCCTCGGGCTTGGCCTCGGCGTAGTCGTGCCAGTCGCCGGGGTCGACGCCCTCCGGCAGGTAGCTGAGCGGGTCGTGCGCGGAGGTCTGGTCGGTGACGACGTCGACCTCCACGCCGCGGCGCAGCAGCTCGGGGACCACCGTGGCCGCGTTGCCCTCCAGCCCGACCGACAGCGCCCGCCGGTCGCGCTTGGCGGCCAGGCAGCGCGCGACGGCGTCGTCGAGGTCGTCGGCCACCTCGTCGAGGTACCGGTGCTCGACGCGGCGGCGCAGCCGGGCGCCGTCGACGTCGACCACCAGGCAGACGCCGCCGTTCAGGGTGACCGCGAGCGGCTGGGCGCCGCCCATCCCGCCGCAGCCGCCGGTCAGCGTCAGGGTTCCGGCGAGCGTGCCGCCGAACCGCTTGGCCGCCACGGCCGCGAAGGTCTCGTAGGTGCCCTGCAGGATCCCCTGCGTCCCGATGTAGATCCAGGACCCCGCCGTCATCTGGCCGTACATGGTCAGGCCCAGGTGCTCCAGGCGCCGGAACTCCGGCCAGGTGGCCCAGTCGCCCACCAGGTTGGAGTTGGCGATCAGCACCCGGGGCGCCCACTCGGAGGTCTGCAGCACGCCGACCGGGCGGCCGGACTGGACGAGCATCGTCTCGTCGTCGGCCAGCGTGGTGAGGGTCGCCACCATGGCGTCGAAGCTGCGCCAGTCGCGCGCGGCACGGCCGGTGCCGCCGTAGACGACCAGGTCGTCGGGGCGCTCGGCGACGTCGGGGTCGAGGTTGTTCTGCAGCATCCGCAGCGGGGCCTCGGTCTGCCAGCTCCGGGCCGTGAGGGTGGTGCCGCGCGGGGACCGTACGGGTCGTGCGCCGTCCATGGTGGCTCTCCTCGTCTCGGCGGGGTCAGGTCAGGGGCAGTCCCGTGGCCCGGAGCAGGGCCCCGTCGGTCACCAGGCCGACGACGGTCTCGATCTCCGGTGCGAGGTGCCGGTCCGGTCCGGGACCGCCGACGCCGGCGGCGCGGACCGCGTCGCGGACGGCGGCCGTCGCCGGGGCCGGCTGCAGCGGGGCCCGGAGGTCCAGGGCCCGGGCAGCGGTCAGGACCTCGACGGCGAGGACGCGGGTGAGCCCGTCGACCACGCGCCGCAGCTTGCGGGCGGCCGCCCAGCCCATCGAGACGTGGTCCTCCTGCATCGCGGAGGAGGGGATGCTGTCGACGCTGGCCGGCACGGCGAGCCGCTTGAGCTCGCCGACGATCCCGGCCGCCGTGTACTGCGCGATCATGTGCCCGGAGTCGACCCCGGGTGCGTCGGCCAGGAACGGCGGCAGCCCGTTGCTGCGCGCGGCGTCGAGGAAGCGGTCGGTGCGCCGCTCGCTCATCCCGGCGACGTCGGCGGCCGCGATCGCGAGGAAGTCGAGGACGTAGCCGACCGGCGCGCCGTGGAAGTTGCCGTTGGACTCCACCCGGCCGTCGAGGGTGATCACCGGGTTGTCGATGGCGGCGGCGAGTTCGCGGTCGGCGACCGCGGCGGCGTGGGCGACGGTGTCGCGGGCCGCGCCGTGCACCTGCGGGGCGCACCGCAGCGAGTAGGCGTCCTGGACGCGCGTGCACTCGGGCCCGCGGTGGCTGGCCATCACGCCGCTGCCGCGCAGGAGCAGGCGCAGGTTGGCGGCCGAGTCCGCCTGCCCCGGGTGCGGCCGCAGCGCCTGGAGGTCCGCGGCGAAGACGGCGTCGGTGCCGAGCAGGGCCTCGACGCTCATGGCCGCCGCGACGTCGGCGGTCGTCAGCAGCCGGCGCAGGTCGGCGAGCGCGAGGACCAGCATCCCGAGCATCCCGTCGGTCCCGTTGACCAGTGCCAGCCCCTCCTTCTCGGCCGGCCGGACGGGATCGATGCCGTGCGCCCGCAGCGCCTCCGCGGCCGGGCGCAGCGCACCCGCGTCGTCCCGGAGCCGCCCTTCGCCCATCAGGGCGAGCGCGACGGAGGCCAGCGGGGCCAGGTCACCGGAACACCCGAGCGACCCGTACTCGTGCACGACCGGCGTGAGGCCGGCGTCGAGCGCCGCCGCGTAGGCCTGCGCCGTCTGCGGCCGGACGCCGGTGCGGCCGGTCGCCAGGGTGGACAGCCGCAGCAGCATCAGTGCCCGCACGACCTCCCGTTCCACCTCGGGCCCGGAGCCTGCGGCGTGGGAGCGGATGAGGCTGCGCTGCAACCGGGCGCGCTGCTCGACCGGGATGTGCAGGGTGGCCAGCGCTCCGAAGCCGGTCGAGACGCCGTAGTGCGGCCGGTCGTCCCGGGACAGGGCGTCGACGACGGCGCGGCTCCGGGCGATCTCCGCGAGGGCTGCGGGGTCCAGCCGTACGCCGCGGCCGTCGCGGGCGACGGACACCACGTCCTCGGGCCGGACCGGGCCGGTCCCGACGACCACGTGTTCGGCGGACATGGGGCCCATGGGACACCGGAACCGCCGGGCCGCCTAGACCTGTCCGCCCGCGCTGTATCACCGGAACCCCGCGCCGCCTCTTGATGGCATGGACCGCAGCCCATCCGCCGGCGTGGCACCCGGCGAGCGTCCTGCCGGCGGAACACCGCCGGAGCCGACGTACCAGCACGCCCTCGAGGTGGCGCTCGCGCTGGGCCGTGCGGACGGGCGCCTGGCGGTCGACGTCGAGCCGGACGGCGAGCCGGCCGCGGCGGGGCCGGTGTGCCACGGGCTCGACCCGGAGGAGTTCGCCGGCCTCGTCTGGGGTGCCGGAGCGGGGACCGCCCCCACCGGGGTCCTGCTCAACGCCCCGCTCTGGTACGCGCACGGCTTCCGCGAGGCCCTGGCGACCGCCCGCGCCCAGCGGGGGAGCAGCCCGCACCCGACTCCGCCCGGGGTCGGTCCGGGCCCCACCACAGAGAGACAGGAGATCCCGATGACGATGCCCAGCACGTCCGCCGGGCGGCGCGACAGCGACCCCCGCGGAACCCGCCCGGTCATCCCCGTTCCGCGCCCGCCCGCCGACGACGACGTGCCCGAGGAGGCGACGCCGACCGAGCAGTGGGTGACCTACCCGGGCGTCCACTACGCCCTCGAGCGGATCGCGGCGCTCCGGCGGGCGGACACCGCCCCGGACCGCGTGCACCGCGCCTGACCTCCGGCGTGGCGCCGGCCACCGGAGTCCGGCGCCACGCACGGGGCGCAGGATCGCGGCCGCGAACCTAGGCTCCGGGCATGCCTCATTTCGACGTGGTCGTCCTCGGTGCGGGCCCTGGGGGATACGTGGCGGCGATCCGGGCTGCACAGCTCGGGAAGAGCGTTGCCGTCGTCGAGGAGAAGTACTGGGGCGGGGTGTGCCTGAACGTCGGCTGCATCCCGTCCAAGGCGCTGCTGCGCAACGCCGAGCTCGCCCACCTGGTGACGACGGAGGCGAAGACCTTCGGGATCAACGGTGAGGTCTCCTTCGACTTCGGCGCCGCCTACGACCGGAGCCGCGTGGTGGCCGACGGCCGGGTCAAGGGCGTGCACTTCCTGATGAAGAAGAACAAGATCACCGAGTTCGACGGCTGGGGGACCTTCACCGACCCGCACAGCCTGCACGTGGCCCTGACCCAGGGCGGCTTCGAGAACGTCACCTTCGACAACGTCATCCTGGCGCCCGGCGCGGCCACCCGGCTGCTCCCGGGCACCTCGCTGTCGGAGCGGGTGGTCACGTACGAGGAGCAGATCATGACGCGGGACCTCCCGCGGAGCCTGATCATCGCCGGCGCGGGGGCCATCGGCGTCGAGTTCGCCTACGTCATGGCCAACTACGGCGTGAAGGTCACCATCGTCGAGTTCCTCGACCGGGTGCTGCCGCTGGAGGACGAAGAGGTCTCCAAGGAGCTCGCCAAGCGCTACCGCAAGCTGGGCGTCGAGGTCCTGACCTCCACGAAGGTCGAGCGGATCGAGGACTCGGGGGACACCGTCACCGTCACCGTCTCCGACGCCAAGGGCACCCGGGACCTGCAGGCGGACAAGGTCATGCAGGCGATCGGGTTCCGGCCGCGAGTGGACGGCTACGGCCTGGAGAAGCTGGGTGTGGACGTGACCGATCGCGGTGCCATCGCGATCGACGACCACATGCGCACCAACGTCCCCCACGCCTACGCGATCGGCGACGTCACGGCCAAGCTGATGCTGGCGCACGTGGCCGAGGCCCAGGGGGTCGTCGCGGCCGAGACCATCGCGGGCGCGGAGACCCAGGAGCTGGACTACGTGATGATGCCGCGGGCCACGTTCTGCCAGCCGCAGGTGGCCAGCTTCGGCTGGACCGAGGCCCAGGCGCGGGAACTGGCCGACCAGAACGGCTGGAAGGTGACGGTCGCCAAGTTCCCCTTCACCGCGAACGGCAAGGCCCAGGGCCTGGCCGACCCCGGTGGCTTCGTCAAGCTCATCGCCGACGAGACCTACGGCGAGCTGCTCGGCGGCCACCTGATCGGCCCCGAGGTGACCGAGCTGCTGCCCGAGCTGACGCTCGCGCAGAAGTGGGACCTGACCGCCACGGAGCTCGCGCGCAACGTGCACGCCCACCCGACGCTCAGCGAGGCTCTGCAGGAGGCGTTCCACGGCCTGACCGGCCACATGATCAACCTCTGAGGTCCGCCCGCGGAGGTCAGCCCCGGAGTCGCACCGGCAGCCGGGTCAGCCCGCGCATCAGGATGCTGGTGCGCCAGCTCAGCTCGTCCGGCCCGGCGGCCAGCGCCAGGTCGGGGAACCGGGCGAGCAGCGTCCGGAACGCGACGTCACCCTCCAGCCGGGCCAGGGGTGCGCCGAGGCAGTGGTGCAGCCCGAAGCCGAAGGCCAGGTGACCGGTCGTGTCGCGGTGCGGGTCGAGGTCGTCGGCGGCCGGGAACCGGTCGGGGTCGCGGTCGGCGGACGCCAGGGCGACCAGCACCACCTCGTCGGCCGGGATGGTGCACCCGCCGATCTCCACCGGCTCGGTGGTGTGGCGGAAGGTGGCCAGGTTGACGGGGCCGTCGAAGCGGAGGAACTCCTCCACCGCGCGCGGGACCAGGTCGGGGTCGGCGCGCAGCTCGGCGAGCCGGTCGGGAGCCCGGAGCAGGGCGAGCACGCCGTTGCCGATCAGGTTGACCGTCGTCTCGTGACCGGCCACCAGCAGCAGGAACGCCATCGACACCGTCTCGTCGGCCGAGAGCCGGTCGGCGTCGTCCGAGGCGGCGACGATCGCCGACAGCATGTCGTCGGCCGGCCGCGCCCGCTTCTCCGCCACCAGGCCACCGAGGTACTGCGCGATGGCCAGACCCGCGGCGGTGCGGTCGGCGCCGGTGCCGTCGGAGGACAGCAGGGTGTTGGACCACCGGCGGAACGTCGTCCGTTCGGTGTCGGGCACCCCGAGCAGGTCGCAGATGACGCTCATGGGCAGCGGGAAGGCGAAGGCGTCAAGCAGGTCGACCTCCGGCGGCCCGGCGGCCATCCGGTCGGCGAGGTCGGCGGCGAGCGCCTCGATGCGCGGTCGCATCCCGGCGATCGCGCGCATCGTGAAGGCCCGGCTCACCAGCTTCCGCAGCCGGGTGTGGTCCGGCGGGTCGGAGCTGAGCATGTGCCGGCCGAGCTCCTGGGCGAACACGGCGCGGCGCTCCGGTGGCACGGGGTGCCGGTCCAGCACCCTGGCGAAGCCGGTGGCGTCCTTGGCCAGGCGCGGGTCGTTGAGCGCCCGCCGCGCGTCGTCGTAGCGGGTCACGATCCAGACCGGGAGGCCCACCGGCGTGCGCGCCCGCGCGACCGGGCCCTCGGCGCGGAGCCGGGCGTAGAGGGCGTACGGATCGGCGAAGAAGGCCGCGTCCAGTTCCACCACGTCGTCGGCGGTCCGGACGGCGCCTGATCGAGCGTCTCCCATCGCCCGAGGCTCCTCGGGGGTGGGGATCGGCACAACCCCCGCCGCGCCGGCCCCGCGCAGCGGCCACGACCGGTCAGAGTCCAACGGCTCTGGTCGCGTCAGGTCGGGAGAGCCATCGTTCCGAAAACGCACCGTCTCGCGCGCGCTGCACGGAGGAACGTCTCGTCCGGCGACGTGGGATCGGTGGGGGAGCGCCGGCTCTGCACCGGTCAGCGCGTCGCGCAGGGCTCGCCGCGGCGGTCGCCCGGGTACCTCGCCCCGGCGGTCGCCCGGGGTACCTCGCCCCGAGGTCGACCCCCAGGCCGTCGAGACTCGCCCCCCGGGCGCCCGCGACCCGCCGACCCGGGCACCGGACCGGCCGCGCTGCCGGCCGACATCCTCCGACCGACGATGCGGATCGGGAAACACCATGGCTCGCTCCACTCCTGCACGTCGTCGCGGCGTCGTCGTCGCGACAGCCCTGCTCCTCCTCGGACTTCCGCCCGCGGCGGCCGCCCACCCCGACGGTCCGCGCGGCTCACGCGACCCGGGGGTGGTCCTCGCCTGGAACGCGATCGCCTGGCGCACCATCGGTGTCGAGGGCCAGAAGGCCGCGCCGGTGGCGCAGTTCTACCTCGGCCTCGTGTCGACGGCCGTCTACACAACGCGGTCGTGACGGTCGAGGGCGACGGCGAACCGACGCTCGACCAGCCGCGCGTCGGCTGAACGACGGGCGGCACCTCGGCCGCGGGGTGGCCGAGCACGTCGTCGACGGCTGGTTCTCGTCCACACACGGAGGACACGACTGAGACGGGTCAGCCGGCGTCCAGCAGCCCCAGCCGCTCCAGCACCCCGACCAGGTACAGCCGCCGGGGCCGGATCAACCCGGGCACGTTGCACCACCCGGAGCCGGCCACCTCCGCCATCCGGCCGAGCGCGCGGTCGACCGCGGCTCGTGCGTCCTCCGGCAGCTGCGCGTAGACCTCGACGAGCTGCGCGCCGGTCAGCTCCGGCAGCCGGCGCGCGCCGGTCACCGCAGCGACCGCATCGTCCACGGGGCCCACGACGGCGGCCGGCGGCAGGGGCACCGGTGCGGTCACCGGCGGGGGAGCGGCGTCCGCCGCCCGGGGCCGCTGCGCCGCAGGACCCCCGCCCGCGAGCAGTCTGCGCAGGTAGGCACCGGGGTTCTTGATCTCGGAGAACCGCGCGGAGATCTCCCGCAGGGCGGCGTCGAGCACGTCCGGGTCGGCGGTCCGGACTACGGACTCGGCGTCGAACACGCCCCACTGCCCGAGGAGGGCGACCACCTCGGCCATCGGCAGCCCGGCGACGGCGGTCGCTGCCGGCGGCATCGCCGGACGGGACCCGTCGAGCGCAGACCCGGTCGACGGCGGCGTCAGCCGCGCGTCGGCGGACGCGAGGGATGAATGATCGTCATTCATCCCATCCTCATGACGGTGACTGCGGACGCCGGTGTCGGAGAACCTGTCACCGGTGCGACCTGCGGGTTCCAGCCCGACGTCAGGTTCGCTGACACCGGTCGGCCCGATGTCAGCTTTCCCGACACCGGCTGTCGGGACACCGGTGTCAGCTCCCGTGACGACGGTGGAGGGGTCACCCAGCGGGCGGTCACTGTGCGTGAGGGTCTGCCGGCGTTCGACCGCGCGGTACAGCTCGGGGCAGAGCACGTACCGGCCGCGGCCGAACCGGTCGGGACGCCCGCCCACGCCGCGGGCCTGCTGGCGGTCGAGGAAGCCGGCCTGCTCCAGCTGGGTGACCAGCTCGCCGGCCTTCTGCCGGCTGCAGCCCAGCTGCTCGGCGAGCTTCGTGGCGTTGGTGTCGACGACGAGCCGGAAGCCGTCGTCGCCGGCCATGCAGATCAGGGTGAACAGCGCCGAGAACAACCGGACACCCAGCGCCTTCTGCAGCTGCAGGGCGGCCTCGGGCATGACGGTCACCTTCAGCCCGCCACCGGGAGCGAGCCCGTCTGTGGTGTAGGCCGCGATGGTCTTGGTGACCTCGAAGACGAGCGACGGCCGGGCGACCGTCGGCGTGCTGTCCCCCGGGCGCGGGGGAGCGGAGTGGGGCGTCATTGGCGTCTTTCCGGGCGCAGGGCGCACGTCACCGCGGGAGCGGACACGTGCGTCCTGAAGGAACAACGAAGACATCCCGGACGGACCACTGCTAGCCTCGTGGTGTCGACTCCGCAGGCTCTCAGAGTCCGTCGGGCGTGCGTGGCATCAGCTTGGGGCTGGTGCCACGTCTCGTTTCTGGAGGGATGTCAGCTCACGACGTCCCTCTCGGGACGACGGCGGCCCGCATCACGCGGCGTCGGTGACGACGTCCGGCACGGTCAGCGTGGTCACCAGCAGCGAGGCGACCGGCTCCGGGTAGTCGCGCAGGTACTCCACCAGGCCGCTCGGGTCGTCGAGGAGCTCGACGTCGCCGTCCCGGTCGATGACGACCAGACCGTTCCAGCCGGGCCGCAGCCGCTTGCGCTTGAGCCGCAGTGCGTCGCTGAGCCGGCGCAGCTGCTCGCCGCGGACACCGAGCCGGTGCGCGGCCATCGCGAAGCGGCCGACGGCCAGGTCGCTGGTCGAGTACAGGACCGGTCGGGTGTCCCCGCGGCTGCGGCGCTGCTCGGCGCCGAGGACGCCGGCGCGCTCGAAGGTGTCCAGCTCGGTCGCCGTCAGCCCGAGGTCGGTCTCGACCTGTGCGCGGGTGTAGAAGCCCGGCTCACGGGAGGTGCGGCGGGCCCGGGTGGGGGCCGTGGTGCTGGTCGCCAAGGGACCTCCTCGACTCGCGTTGATCATTCCCCCGCATCCTGGCACGGGCCGCGGGGCAGCCCGGCGCGACTCGCGGGGCCCGTCCCGGTAGTTCACCGGTGCCGGTCGGCTCTCGTCCCACTCGGGGGGTTCACCCCGGAAGCCGTCCGCACACGCGCGGCTGCTCGGGGGAGGATGTCCCCGAGTTGCGCAACGAAGGGGAGTATTACGCAAGGGTGTCGGAGGGCGATCGACCCCAGTTACGCAAAGAGGCGAGTGCTGGTCCATTGCGTAAACGCTGTGGGGTTGGCTGTGCCGCGTTGATCCCGGTACGGCTCTGCGGAAGACTGTTGCGCAACAGTGGACGAGGGGGTTTGCGCACCATGACCGATCCGCCGGCCGATGACGGGGCGGCCGTCGGCGGCGACGGGGACTTCCTGACGGTCGAGCAGATGGCCCAGCTCCGCCGGGTCACCCCTGCCGCCATCCGGGCGCAGCTGCGGGCCGGCACCCTCGCCGGGCACCAGGTGCTCCAGGGACAGCGGACGGTCTGGCGGATCCCGGCGGGCGCGGCCCGGCGCTCCCCGGAGACGTCGGGAGGATCCCCGCCCCGCACTCCGCGGGATCCGGAGGCGGCGCGCTCCTCCGCGCCGGCGACCCCGTCCGTTCCGCAGCCGGTGCCGTCGGCGCCCGGGCGGGAGGCTCCCACCGCGCCGGCCGCGGTGCCGTCCGCTCCGGTGCCGTCCGCCCGGCTCGAGGCCCTCGAGTCCGAGGTGCGCCGGCTGCGACGGCAGCTGTCGGCGCTGGCCGAGGCGCACCGCCGGCTGCTCGACGCCCTGACCGCCGACCTGCATCGCGAGGCTCCCGGCTGATCGGTGCCGCGGTGCGCGCACGCGTCCCTGGTCCGCCTCCGCGGGGGCGGCGGGCCGGCTCAGCGCGCCACGGGCGGTGTCGCGTCGGTCAGGTGCTGCACGATCCCCCCGAGCAGGGTCACCCGGTCCGCGGCGGGCACCTGCTCGATGCCGAACCCGAGCAGTACGGTGTCGTCGGTGGTGATCGCCGCCCCCACCTGTGACTGCGCTCGCTGGAAGTCGTCGGCGTTCCCCGGGCTGCCCGCCGGGGCGCCGGGTGTTGCCCACGGCCCGAGGCCGGTCTCGAAGGCCTCCGGCTCGACCTCCGTGCCGCCGATCGTCACCCGCGTGCGGTCCACGAACACCCCGGCTCCGCCGATGAACGGGTCGGTGACGTAGCTGATCGCCACCTCGACCTGCCCGCCGGCGTAGGCGGAGAGGTCGAAGCGGACCTCCTGCCAGCCCGCGGAGGTGCCGGTGATCCGGTTCCACGCGCCCGTGGTCCCGGTCGGCGTGCAGGGAGCGCCGCCCGTGAGGTAGTGGCCGAGGAACGGGTGCAGCTCGAGCAGGGCCCCGGACTCGCACTCCGCCGGCGGAGTGGTGTCGCTCCGCCCGCCGGCCTCCGGCAGCGTCGTCCAGGCGTCGGTGCCGACGGGGTGGGCCTCGACGATGACGTTGTCGTAGCCGGCCTCGACGTCGTGGGACAGCGCGAACTCCAGCGCCGGCGCCTGCGCGGCGGTGACCCCGGTGAGGTCGACCGTGCGGCTGAGCCGCATGTAGGCGCCGTCGGCGTGCGCCGCGGCGGCGAACCAGCTGCCCTCGAACGTCTCCAGGTTGCTCGGCGACCCGCCCCGGTACAGGGCCGACACGGCGCTCGCGAACTGGGGGAAGCGCGCCACGGGGAGGACGGCGCTGGTCGGCAGGAACGTCCCGGCCTCGTCGACGGCGTTGGTCGGCGTGCCGGGCACCGTCGTGCTCGTGCCGGTGATCGGCACCCCGGTCGCCTCCACGGTCTGCGGCGCCGCCCGCGGCGACCGGGTGTAGGCGCCCAGGTAGTACTGCGCGAAGTCGTCGGCGAGCAGCAGGCAGTCGCTGAACGGATCGCCGGTCACCACGCAGTCCTGCTCCGGCGCGCCGTCCAGGCCGTAGTAGATGCCGCCGATCGCCGTGCCCAGCGTGCCGTGGTACGCGGCCGTCTCACCGGTGAGCGCGAGGGTGCCGCCACCGTTGAGGTAGTCCCGGACGGCGAGGGTCAGGAACTGCTGGCGCTCGGCGACCGCCGCGTCCTCCAGTTCCTCCCCCAGGACCACGGTCACGACGTCCTCGGCGTCCTGGGTCAGCCGGTTGTCGCCGAGGTACCAGACGACGCTGTCGAAGTGGCCGAGCACCCCGAGGTCGTGCGGCACGCCCTGGGCCGAGACGTCCCACACGGCCGAGCTCGTGCCGGCCGCCGTCAGCGCGTCGACGTGCTGCTGGGCGTACCGGGGGGCGGTGACCGCACCCGGGGTGCCGGGGTTGTAGCCCTCGTAGTCCTCGTTGGCCAGCACGAGCACCTCCCCGCCCTCCCGGGCCACGGTGTAGGTGAACCGCTCGCTGCTCACCGGACCGCCGTCGGGCCGCACGCCGGTGAACCACACCTCCACCGTGTCGCCCGTTCGGGCACCGGTGACCTCGCCGCGGAACTCGGCGTAGTAGACGTCGCCCTCGTCGCCGTAGCGCTCGCCACCCTCCCACTCCTGCACGGGAGCGCGTTGCTCGGCGCCGCCGGAGACGCGGTACCGCAGGTCGAGCGTGCGCAGGTCGCGCCGGGCGGTGACGGCGACCGTCTGGGGGCTGCCGTAGGAGACGGTGAACGGGTCGAGGACGAAGTCCGGCACCGTGCGGCCCACGACCGAGACGGGGTGGGACGGGTCCTGCGCCGACCGGGCGACCGCGAGCGCGAAGGGCAGGTTCTTGGCGAACTCCGCCTGCACCAGCGGCTCGGAGTCGGGGAACTCGAAGACGCTGGCGCAGGCGTCGGGCTCGAAGGGGTCCGCCGGGTCGGCGCCGCTGGCCGTCTGGCAGGTCGACATCTCCGGCGTGAACGCCAGCGTGCCGTAGACCTGCTGGGCGTGCTCGGTGGTCTCGCCGTTGGTGGTGTAGAGCTCGGCCGAGATGTCCGGGTCGTAGCCGGCGACCGCGGGGTTCGCGTCGTCCCCGGCCATGGCCTCGTAGAGCACGTCGTCCGGCGTGGGGGTGGCCACCTGCCAGCCGGTGCCGTAGAGCAGGAGTTCCGCCGCGGAGTGGTAGTTGACGAGGAACTCGAAGCCGATCCGGCGCATGAGGCCGTCCAGGGCCTGGGTCTCCGGTTCGGATGCCGGGGCCGGACCGCGGAAGGTCTCGCTCTCCGGCGCCGAGGAGGAGCCCTCCTCGTCGTAGCCGAACCGGGTCGCGAAGTTGCGGTTGAGGTCGACGCCGTCCACCCCGGTGATCGCGCCGTCGCCGTCGTTGTCCCGCAGGTTCTTCCGCCACAGCCGGTCGGTGGTGAAGGTGTGGTCGTAGCCGTCCGGGTTCAGCACCGGGACGAACCACAGCTCGGTGCGGTCGAGCACACCGCGGATCTCCGGGTCGCTGCCGGATGCGTCCAGCACGTGGCGCATGAGCCGTCGGGTCATCTCCGGGGTGATCCACTCGCGGGCGTGCTGCGCCGAGGCGTAGAGCACGGCGGGGCGCTGCCCGTCGGGCACCAGCCCGGCGTCCGCCGTCACCTTGAACGCGAGGATCTCCTGGCCGTTGACCGACCGGCCGATGACGACCTGCTCCACCAGGTCGGGGTGCGCGGCCGCCAGCGCGACGAACTCCTCCCGGAGCCCGCCCGCCCCGCTCCACGGGCGGAACACGCCGGTCGCGGCCGCGGCCCGGGCGGCCGCGGCGCGCGCCTGCAACGGGACCCCCTGCGCGATCAGCGTGGCCGCCGCGCGCCGGCCCAGCACGATCTCCACCCGCATCGAGCCGGGTGCCGAGCCGGGGGCGGTCAGCACCTCGCGGCGCTCGACGCCGCTGGCCATCACGAGGGCGAGCTGGTCGGCCGTCAGCTCGGCCGTGTAGGCGGCCGGGCCTGCGTGGCCGGCCGAGGGCGCGGCGGTCGCCGCGGGCGCGGTACCGGCCAGCAGGCTCAGGGCCAGCAGCACGACCGGGACGAGTGCGGGCACCGGCCCGCGGGGAGCGCGCTCGCGTGTACGCACCGTGCCGACCGTGAAGAGCGCCATGTCGACCGTCCAGAGCGGAAAGGCGGGAGAGGCGGGGAAGGCGACACAGCGTCCTCGCCTCGCGCTCGCGCCACAAGGCGACAGCGGGCACTCCCGGCGTGGCGACTCGCCGGCGGGGGCGCCGTGACGTTCCGGTGACGCCGCCGCCCTAGCGTCCGGAGGAGTCGGAGGGGGGAGTGGCAGTGGAGCAGGACGCCCGGCAGGCGATCGTCCGCCGCTTCTTCGAGGAGGGCTGGAACGCCGCGGACGCGGCGGCGGTCAGCGACATCATCGACGAGGGCTACGTCTCCAACGACGGCCTGTTCTTCTCGACCGACACCGACGTGGTGGGCGGGCTGGAGCGGCTCAGCGGCGCCGACGCGTTCGCGGAGCACATCCGCCAGTACCAGGCCCTCTACGACGGCCTCCGCTTCACCGTCCGGCGGATGGTCGCCGACGCCGGTGCGGTCATCACCGTGTGGGAGCCGAGCGGCACCACGAGGGACAAGACCTTCACCGACCGCGGCGGCAACGAGCGGCCGTACCGGCTGGAGGGCGAAGGCGTCAGCATCACCGAGGTCGTCGACGGGAAGATCACCCGGCACGACCTCTTCTGGAAGCGGGACCCGCTCTTCCCGTGACCGGGCCACCGCCGCCGGCGCCCGTCGCTAGCGCCGCTGGTCGTCGCCCGCCGAGGGGTCGACGAAGCCGGTCCGGTAGGCCCACACGACCGCCTGGGTGCGGTCACGGACGCCGAGCTTGGCCAGGATGCTCTTGACGTGCGTCTTGACCGTCTCCGGCGAGAGCCAGACCCGGCCGGCGATCTCGGCGTTGGACAGGCCGTCGGCGATGGCGCGGAGGATGTCGGCCTCGCGCTCGGTGAGGTGCGCGGCCAGCTGGAGCCGCTCCCGGTCGGGTGCCCGCCGGCCGGCGTAGGCGGCCAGGAGCCGGCGGGTGACGGCCGGCGCGACCAGTGCGTCCCCGGCGGCGACGGTCCGGATGCCGTCGATGAGCTGCTCCGGTGTGGCCCGCTTCAGGAGGAAGCCGTCGGCCCCCGCCTCCAGGGCGTCGTCGACCACGTCGTCCAGGTCGAACGTGGTGAGGACGAGCACCCTCGGCCGCCGTGGCCAGGAGGCGATCTCCCGGGTGGCCTGGACGCCGTCCACCCGCGGCATCCGGACGTCCATGAGGACCACGTCGGGGTGCAGCGTGCGGGCGCGCTCCACGGCCTCCCGCCCGTCGGCCGCCTCGCCGACGACCGTGATGTCCTCCTCGGCGTCGAGCAGGGCGCGCAGCCCGCTGCGGACGAGGACGTCGTCGTCGGCGAGCAGGACGCCGATCACGGGGCCACCGCCGCGCCGACGGGCAGCACCGCGCGCACCCGGAACCCGCCGTCCACCGGCGCGGCCTCCAGCTCGCCGCCCTCGAGCCGGGCCCGCTCGCGCATGTTGACCAGCCCGTGCCCCGGTACCGGAGCGGGGAGCGGCGGGCACTCGTTGAGGACCTCGAGCAGGAGCTGGGAACCGCTCCGCCGCAGCTCGATCCGGATCCGGCCGGACGGCGTGTGGCGGACGGCGTTGGTCAGGGCCTCCTGGGCGATCCGGTAGACCGCCCGGGCGGCTCCGGCCGGTACCTCGACCTCGTTGGTCCGCAGCTCCACCTGACGGCCGGTCGCCCGGATCCGCTCGGCCATCTCCTCCAGGTCGGCCAGCGTCGGCGCGAACGGCTCCGCCGTCCCGCCCCGGTCGGGCTGGAGCACCCGGAGCAGCCGGTTCAGCTCGTCGAGCGCCGCCCGCCCCGCCGTCTCGATGGATCCCAGCGCCTCGTGCGCGTAGGCCGGGTTGTCCGCGAACACCCGCCGTCCGACGCCGGCCTGCAGGACCATCACGTTGACCGTGTGCCCGAGCGAGTCGTGCAGCTCGCGGGCCAGCCGGCCGCGTTCCTGCGCGAGGAGGCGCTCGGCCTCCAGCGCCTGTCTCCGGCTCTCGGCCGCGTGGGCGGCCTCGGCGGCCACCGCGCGCGTCTGCCGGCTGGCGAGGGCTCCGGCGAGCGTGGCCACGAGGAAGCTGACCATGATCGAGGGCAGCGCGCTCACCGGGTCGCCGTGGTCGAAGGCCACGTAGCCGGCGACGCCCAGCGCCGCGAGGGCGGTGGCCGCCGCCCGGAGCCGGCGCCCGCCGACCACGAAGCAGCTGAACAGGGCGAACCAGGCCGGCCAGGCGAGGAAGTCGATCGGTGAGCCGGCGGCCGCCGTCGCCACGATGGCCAGGCTGGCCCCGGCCTGCGCCACCAGCGGCGCCGTCTGGCGCCAGATCAGCGCCAGCGGCCCGGCGGCGGCGACGACGAGCGTGACCGCGTCCGTCGGCTCGTAGGGAGGCCCGGCAGGCATCGCGAGGACCAGGCCGACCGAGACGACGGCCATGGCGACGGCGAGCACCGCGTCCCCGCGGGTGCCGCTCCAGGGCCGGCGCGCACGCGGCGGGGCCGCGATCGGGGTCGTCGACGTCGACACCTCCCATCGTGTCCCCGCGGGCGGCGGAAGGCGACACCCCTGGGAGTCGGCCGGGGTCCCTCGCGCGAGGGAGGCGACGGGCCGGCGCGGGGTGCCGGCGGTTCCGGACGGACCACTCGCGCGGGGCCCCCGATCGCTCCGTCCGAGGCTCGTGGCGGGCCGCGCCGGCGGAGAGGGTGGTCCTGCACGACCCCGGCACAGGAACCTCCAGCCGGCTCACCCCCTGCGCCCGCTCGAGCGCTCCGACCGGGAGGGCCGAAGTGGCCACTTCGGCCCTCCCGGCGCTCCTCGACCCGTCGATCCCCACTGGAGGGACGCCATGACCATCGACCCCGCACCCGAGTGGCCGACCGCGCAGGCCTGGCCCGCGCCCCCCGGCTGGCCGGCGCCGTCCCGCCGGACCACCCGCACCCGGCGGGTCGCCGCCGGCCTCGCGGGCGCCCTGCTGCTCCTGCCCGGCCTCGGGCTGCTCGCCGGCGGAGGGACCCTGCTGTGGGCCCACTCGCTGGACCGGTCGGACGGCTTCGTCGTCTCGCCGCGGGACGGCTTCACGTCCGCGGGCCACGCGCTGGTGAGCGACCGCATCGACCTCGCCGCCGCGCCCGACTGGCTGCCCCTGCCCGACAGCCTGGGCACCGCCCGGCTCGAGGTGACCGGCACCGGAGCGGGCGAGGTGTTCGTGGGCGTCGCCGCGGCCACCGACGTGGCGGAGTACCTCGACGGCGTCCAGCGGACCGTCGTCGACGGCCTCGGCTTCGACGGGCCGGCGAGCCGCAGCGACGCGCTGCCCGGCGGCGCGCCGGCGGCGCTCCCCGGCGACCAGGACTTCTGGATCGCGGCGGCTGCCGGTGCGGGCACCCAGGAGGTCACCTGGGAGCCGGCGGACGGCGAGTGGGCCTTCGTGGTGATGAACGCCGACGGCTCGGCGGGGGTGGACGTCGAGGCCCGGATCGGTGCCGAGGCACCCGCGCTCGGCGGCGTCGGCTGGGCCGCGCTGGTCGTCGGCTCGGTGCTGACCGTCCCCGCCGCGCGCCTGCTGGTCCGGGCGTCCCGGCGGCCGGAGGACCCGACGGTGCAGTACCGGCAGCCGCAGTGGTACTGGTCCACGCCCCGGGCGCCGGTCTCCTGACGCACCTCCGCAGTCGACGGGCCCCCCACGGCGACCGTGCCGTGGGGGGCCACCCGTGCCCGAGGGGGACGATGTGCCCTGGGCTGCTCGGGGACACCGGTGTCCCCTGGTCCGCAGCCCACGGGACGCCGCTGGGCGTCGGGAGCCCTGGAGGCGGGGCGATGCGGACCGAACTGGTGGGACGACGGCACGAGCTCGCCCTGCTCGTCGACTGCCTCGACGGGGCCATCGCCGGCCGGGCGCGCCTCGTGCTGTGCCGAGGCGAGCCGGGGATCGGCAAGACGAGGCTCACCGAGGAACTGGGCGCGCTCGCCGGTTCCCGGGACGTCGCCACGGCCTGGGGTGCGACCGCTGAGGCGACGGGGGCCCCGCCGTTCTGGCCGTGGCGCCAGGTCCTGCGCGCGCTGGCCGACTCCGTCGACCTCCGGGCCGTCGCCGCGGCATCCCGGCTGGAGGCGGACCTCGGTTCCCTGGCACCCGACCTCTTCCCCGACGGGCCGGGCCGCACCGAGGTCGGCCCCTCCGACGTCACGCGCTTCCGGTCGTTCGACGCGGTCGCCCGGCTCCTGCGGGAGGTCACCCGCGCCCGGCCGGTGCTCGTCGTCCTCGACGACCTCCACCGCGCCGACCCGGCCTCGCTCCTGCTGCTCCGGCACGTCGTCGGGACGATGGCCGGCCAGCGGCTCCTCGTCGTCGCCACCCACCGGGACACCGAGCCGGTCGCGCCCGTCGTGACCGAGCTGCGACTCGAGCCGGTCACCGAGGTGCTGCACCTGCGCGGTCTCCCCGCTCCGGCCGTCGGCGCCCAGCTGACCGCGCTCCTCGGACGGAGCCTCAGCGACGGCGAGGTCGAGCGGGTGCACGCCCGGACCGGGGGCAACCCGTTCTTCGTCCGCGAGGTCGCCCGGACGCTGGGGGACCCGCGGGCGGGGGCCGCGGACGCGCCCGTCCCGGACGGCGTGCGGGCGGCGATCGCGGCGCGGCTGGGGCGGCTGTCGGCCGGCTCGGCGCGGGCGCTGGCCGCGGCGTCGGTCATCGGGCGGGAGTTCGCCGCGCCCACGGTCGCCCGGGTGCTCGACGTCCCGGTGCTGGCGTGCCTGACCGTGCTGGACGAGGCGGCGGCGGCCGGGATGGTGGAGGCCACCGCGGTGGCGGGGCGGTTCCGGTTCCCGCACGACCTGGTCCACGACGCGGTGGAGGCGGACCTCGGCACGTCCGAGCGGGTGCGACTGCACCGCCGCGCGGCCGAGGCTCTCGAGCCCCCGCTCGACGGGACGTCGGACGGCCGGCTCGCCGACCTCGCCCGGCACTGGGCGGTCGCCGCCGTGGCGGGCGAGCGCGCCCGCGCCGCCGCCTGGATCCGGCGGGCGGCGGAGGAGGCCGGGCACCGCCTGGCCTACGAGGAGGCCGCCCGGCTCTACCGCCTCGCGGTGACGGTCGGCGCGGGAGACCTCGACGACGGCCTCCGGTGCCGGCTCCTGATCGACGCCGGCACGGCGCTCCGACTGGCCGGAGACCTCTCCGAACGGCTGACCGTCAGCCGCCAGGCCGCCGCCATCGCCCGCCGGCTCGGACGGGCCGACCTGCTGGCGGAGGCGGCCGTCGTGCTCGAGGGCGGGTTGCCCGACGTGGAGTCGGAGGTGACCCTCCGCCGGTGGTGCGAGGAGGCGCTGGCCGGCATGGAACCCCACCCCTCCGCGCTCCGGGCCAGGGTGCTGGCGACCCTCTCCGACACCTGCATGTACCTGGGCGACGTCGATGCCGCGCGCGCCGCCAGCGGGCAGGCGCTCACCGCGGCCGAGGCGTCCGGCGACCCGTCCACCCTGGCGGCCGCGATCCGCGCCCGGCAGCTGGTGGCGACGGGTCCGGACGGCGTCGACGAGCGGTCGGACCTGGCCGAGCGCATGGCCGCGCTCGGCAGCGTCACCCGGGACCCCCGCACGCGGATGTGGGCGCACCTGTGGCGGATCGACGTCGCCTTCCAGCACGGGGATCTGACCGCCGTGGACCGGGAGATCGGACCGCTGGCGCAGTGCGCCGAGGAGGTCCGCAGCCCGGTGGCGCGGTGGCACGTGCTGCAGTGCCGCGCCGTGCTGGCCCAGTCGCGGGCCCGCTTCGCCGACGCGCGCCGGCTGGCCGACGACGCCCTGGCCGCGCTCCCGCCGTCCGCCACCGGTCACGGGTCGGCGGTCATCAACCGCACCGGCCTGCTGGCCGGGGTCGCACTGCACACCGGCGACGAGGCGGACCTGACCGGGCTGCGGCCGCCGGGCCGTCCGGGTGCCGACGGCGGTGACCTGGACTTCCCGACCGAGGAGGTGATCTTCTCCGCCGCCGCGGCGTACCTGCTGGCGGTCACCGGTCGGTTGCCGGAGGCCGCCACGGTCCACCGCCGGCTGGGGCCACCCGCCGGCTGGCGGCCGATCCCGCACACCACGACGGTCTGCTTCGCCTTCGGGATCGGCACCGCGCTCGCCCTCGACCTGCGGGACGACGTCGCGGTCCTGCGCGAGCGGCTGGCCCCCTTCCGCGGCCAGCACGCCGTCAGCGGAGCCGGCGCCATCGCCTACGACGGCCCGGTGGACCTGTACCTGGGGATGGCCGCCGGCCACCTCGGCCGGCACGACGAGGCGATCGCCGACCTCGAGTCGGCCGTCCGGGCGTGCACGGCCAACGGCGCGGCCGGGTTCGCCGTCCAGGCCGGGTACGAGCTGGCGGCCGTGCTGGCCCGCCGCGGCCGGACCGGTGACCGCACCCGTGCGCGGCGGCTGGCCGCCGACGCGGCGGAGCGGGCCACGGCGCTCGGCATGCGCCCGTGGGCGGACCGGGCCCGCGACCTGGCCCGGCGGCTCGACGGCGGGCGGGCCGATCCGCTCACCGCCCGGGAGCGGGAGGTGGCCGCCCTCGTCGCGGAGGGCCTGACGAACCGGCAGATCGCTGCCCGCCTCCACCTCTCCGAGCGCACCGCGCAGAACCACGTCCAGCACATCCTCACCAAGCTGGGCCTGGCCAACCGGAGCCAGCTCGCCGTCCGCACCGTCCGGGGGACGATCCGCGCGGACGGGTAGTGCCGCCGCCGGCTCAGGCCGGAGTGCGGGCCGGGAGCGCCGCCGCGACGGCGTCCTCCAGGCTGGTGGCCGGATGACCGAGGACCGCCTCGAGATCCCCGGTCTGGTACTCGAACCCGCCGGTGCGGATGAACGGGCCGATCCCCAGCATCCCGATGATCCCCTCGTCCTCGTCGACGTCGCGGTGGACCACCGTGCGGCCGCTGAGCCCGGTCAGCACGGCGGCCAGCTGCGGGTACGTCCAGAGCCGGCCGGTGAAGTCGTAGGCCCTCCCGAAGCGGTTCCCGTCGGTGAGGACGACGGCGGCCGCCTCGGCGAGGTCGGCGCGGGTCGCCGTGTTCAGCCCGCGCCCACGCGTGCTGCTGGTCAGCTCGCCCGTCTCGATCGCGGCGGCGAGGTCGGGGCTGATGAAGAAGTCCGAGTAGATGGGGTGCCTGAGCACGGTGGCGGGCAGCCCGCACCGCAGGATCGCCTGTTCACCGGCGTGGTGCTCGCCGAGGACCCCCTCCTCGACCACGTCGGCCCCCAGCCCGCTGGTGTAGGCGATGCCGCCGACACCCGCGTCCAGCGCGGCGGCGACGACGTTGCGGTGCTGGGGGATGCGGGCGCCCAGGTCCGTACCGGAGATGTACAGGAGCCGGTCCGCGCCGTCGAACGCCGTCCGGAGACTCTCCGGCCGGTCGTAGTCCCCGAGACGGACGTCGACCCCCCGCTCGGCGAGGTCCGCGGCGCTCGCGGGGTTCCGGACCGCGACGGCGACCTCGGCCGCGGGCACGCGCTCCAGCAGGCGCTCGACCACGAGCCGGCCGTACTGACCGGTGGCTGCTGACACGACGATCATGACGACTCCCGAGAAACGCAGGCCGCGAGGGGCCCTCTGGTCGTCCCGGAAGGGGCACCGGGACGGCTCCACCTTGACCGGCCCGCCCGTCCGGGACATCCGCCGAACTACTCATCCGCGCCCGGTCACCGGCTGAGCTCGGCCTCCTCGTCCACCCGGGCCAGCTTGTGCGGGTTGCGGACCGCGTAGACCCGGGTGATCCGGCCGTCCTCGATCGCCAGGCTCACCATGGTGTCCAGCTCGCCGTCGACGTCGATGCGTGCCGCCGGGCCGCCGTTGAGCCACACCGGCACGACCTCCAGGCTGACCGGCAGCCGGACCAGGCCGGCCAGGAGTGCGGCCACCCGGGCGGCACCCTGGATCGGGCGGCGGGCCGCGGCGACCACACCGCCGCCGTCGGCCACGACGACGACGTCGGGCGCCAGCACGGCCAGCAGCCCCTGCAGGTCGCCGCCGCGGACCGCGGCCAGGAACCGTGCCACGACGGCCTCCCGCTCGGCCCGGCTCACCTGAACCCGCGGCCGCCGCGCGGCCACGTGCTCGTGGGCGCGGTGCGCGATCTGCCGCACCGCCGCCGGCGACCTGCCGATCGTCTCGGCGATCTCGTCGTACGGCGTCTCGAACACCTCGCGGAGCACGAACACCGCCCGCTCGGTGGGGCCGAGGGTCTCCAGCACGGTCAGCATCGCGAAGGAGACGCTCTCGGCGAGCTCGACGTCCTCGGCCACGTCGGGGCTGGTGAGCAGCGGCTCGGGCAGCCACTCGCCGACGTACTCCTCGCGCCGCCGGGCCAGCGTGCGCAGCCGGTTGAGCGCCTGCCGGGTGACGATCCGCACCAGGTAGGCCCGCGGGTCGCGGACGTCGGCCCGGGCCGCGTCCCCGAGGTCCGCCCACCGCAGCCAGGCCTCCTGGACGACGTCCTCCGCGTCGGCGGCGGAGCCGAGCATCTCGTAGGCGACCGTGAACAGCAGGCTGCGGTGGGCGACGAACGGGTCGTCGGTCATGCCGGCTGCACTGCCCCGTCCGGCCGCGCCAGCGGCGCCAGGCCGCACGAGGCCGCGAGGCCCGCGGCCTCGATGCCGAGGGCGACGTTCGAGCGCGCGTACAGGTTGGCCAGCGCGACGAACGTGGTGAGCTCGACGAGGGCCGGCGCGCCCAGCCGGTCCAGGAGCCGGGCGGAGAGCTCGTCGGTGACGGTCGGCGGCGTCTGCGACATGGCCTCGGCGTACTCCAGGACGTCGCGCTCCAGCGGGGTGAACACGTCGGACTCGCGCCACCGCGGCACCTCGCGGGCCTTGGCCTCGTCGAGCCCCTTGTTGTGCGCTTCGAAGTACCCCAGGTCCAGGCAGAACGAGCAGCCGATCAGCGCCGCCACCGCCATGTGGGCGTAGGACTTCAGGTCCTCGTCGCACGCGTGCCACCGCGCGGACCTCCGGCCCAGGCCGAAGCTGAACCGCAGCACCGGCCGGTGGTGCCACAGGACGCCGAGGGCCTCGGGCACCTCGCCGAGCATCTTCCTGCTGACCCCCTTGAGGACGGCGCCGTAGACGCCGGTGATCTCGGCCGGGGGGACGCGGGTGGTGCTGGTCATGTCTCCTCCTCGCTGCTGGTCTCGACATGGAGACACCGGCCGCGGCCGATCCGTGACAGCCTCCGGCGGATCTCCTCGGCCGCAGGTCACCTCACCGTCCGACCTTGACCGTTCCCGGCCACCCGGCGAAGCATGATGCCCCGCGGGGGGCCGAGTGCCGGGGGGACGTGCCGTGACTGCTTCCACGCTGCGCCATGAGCTGGACGATCTCCGTGCCCGCGTGGCGGGCACCGTGACCGCGCCGGGCGACCCGCGGTACGACGAGGCCCGTGCCATCTGGAACGGGATGATCGACCGCAGACCGGCCGCCGTGGTCCGGGCGTCGAGCGCGGACGACGTCGCACCCACCATCGCCTTCGCCCGGGAGCACGGGCTCGCCCTGGCCGTGCGCGGAGGTGGGCACAACGTCGCAGGCAACGGCTCGGTCGACGACGGGATCGTGCTCGACCTCGCCGACCTGTCCGCCGTGACGGTGGACCCGGCGACGGCGACCGTGCGCGTGGAGGCGGGTGCCACCCTGGCCCACATCGACGCAGCCACCGAGCCGCACGGGCTGGTCGTGCCGATGGGGGTGGTGTCGAGCACCGGGATCGCGGGGCTCACCCTCGGCGGGGGCGTCGGCTGGCTGACCCGGGCCCACGGGCTGGCCGCCGACAACCTGGTCTCGGTGGACCTGGTGACGGCCGACGGGCGGCAGCTCACCGTCGACGAGACGCACGACCCCGAGCTCTTCTGGGCCCTGCACGGCGGCGGCGGCAACTTCGGGGTGGTCACCGCCTTCACCTTCCGCGGGCACCGGCACGGCCCGCAGCTGTTCGCCGGCAACCTGGTGTTCGGGCCGGACCGCTGGCGGCAGGCGTGGGCGGCGCTGGAGGAGTGGACGCGGGACCTGCCGGACGCGATGCAGGCGATCACGACGACGTTGACCCCGCCACCCGTCGCCGAGATGGGGGACGAGCCCCTGCTGTTCATCGGCTTCGCGTGGGCCTCACCCGACCGTGCCGCGGGCGAGGCCCACGTCGGACGGTTGCGCGCGCTCGCCCCGCCCGACCAGGAGGAGATCGGCGACATGCGGTGGGTCGAGTGGCAGGCCGTCTTCGACCCGCTGTTCCCCAAGGGATCGCGGGCGTACTGGCGCAACACCTCCTTCGACCGGCTGGACGCCGACGTGGTCGACGTGCTGGTCGGCCGCGGAACGGAGCAGACCTGGTCCGGCACCGCGTTCGACGTCCACCACATGGGTGGCGCGTTCGGCCGGGTGGCGGAGGGCGCCACGCCGTTCCCCAACCGGGCCGCCCGGTTCTGGCTCAACATCTACGGGTTCTGGACCGACCCGGCCGACGACGACGAGCGGGTCGGGTTCGTCCGCGGCATGTCCGCCGACATGGAGCCGTTCGCGACAGGGGGCCACTACGCCAACTTCCAGGGCCTCGAGCCGGCCGGCCACCGCGGCTTCGACCCCCGCACGGTCTTCGGACCCGCGAAGTACCAGCGGCTCGTCGAGGTGAAGCGCCGCCACGACCCCGGGAACGTCTTCCACGTCAACCAGAACATCCCTCCCGGCTGAGAGCTCCGGTCGGCTCCGCGGTAGGACGTCCCGGACCGCGGCCGCCCCGCCCCGGAGCGGGCGTGGCGCTGCCGAGGACGACGAGCACGGCTCAGTCGCCGATCAGCGCGAGCTGCTTGTTGATCTCGCGCGGGTTGGAGTCGCCGGCCACCTTCTGCAGGAACGGCGTGTGGTCGAAGACGAAGTCGCGCACCGCCCGCAGCGGCGCCGGCGCGTGGTGGAACACCTTTCCGAGCACCCAGGCCATCTGCACCTGCCTGGCCGTGTGCGGCTTGCGCGGGGCCTCGTAGGACTGCAGCGCCCGCTGGACGGCGGCGAGGTCGGTGAGGTCGACGCCGCGGAGGGCCCGGCCGAGGAAGTAGCCGTCCTCGATCGACATGCCGGCGCCGTACGCGGCGTAGGGGGAGGTCGGGTGCGCGGCGTCGCCGACGAGCGTGGCGCGCCCCTTCGACCACTGCTTCAGCGGGGGGCGGTCGCGCAGCACCCAGCGCTGGACGTTCTCCGGCTCCGTCGCGGCGATCAGGCCGGGGAGCGGAGCGGGGAACTCCGCGGCGAGCTCGGTGGCCGACGCCTTGAGGTCCGCCGGAGCCGGGGCCTCGGGGTCGGTGGCGGTGAGCACCCACCACTGGTGGCCGTCACGGCCCTTGTGCCGGATCGACGTCCAGCTGCCCTGGGTCGTCCGGCTGTGGGTGAGGACGCACGTGTTCGGCACGGTCCCCGGGACCTCGGCGAAGGTGAAGCCGCCGAAGATGTGCAGCCGGTGCTCGCGCTTGGGCGCGTCGCCCCACAGGGTGCGGCGCACCAGGGAGTCGATGCCGTCGGCCCCGATCAGCACGTCGTGCTCGGCCCTGCTGCCGTCGGCGAATTGCAGCGTGACGGCCCGGTCGTCCTGCTCGATCCGGTCCACCTGCTGGTCGAAGCGGATCACCCCGCCCGGGATCGCGGCGAGCATCCGCTCGTAGAGCTCCGGGCGGAGCAGGCCGATGAAGCCACCGCCGAAGGCCCGCTGCACGTCCTCGTCGAGCTTGACGTCGACGCGGACCCGGCCCCGGACGTTGCGGAACTCGGAGTGGGTCGGCGCGCCGAGGTCGTCGGTGTCCACGCCGAGCGCACGCAGCGCCTTCAGCGGCGGCGGCCACAGGTTGAGGATGTTGCCGGCCGGCCGTGCCTCCCGGTAGCGCTCGTAGACGACGACGTCGTGGCCGGCCCTGATCGCTCCGAGCGCGGCGGCCATGCCGGCCGGCCCGGCACCGAGGACCGCGACGCGGCCACGGGCGGCGGACGGGGAGGAAGGGGTCACGGGACGCTCCGTCGTGGCGACTGAAACAGTAGCGTGCGCTATTGTTGACGGCGGACTGTAGTGCCCGCTCCAGCCGGGGAGGATGGGCGCCATGGGTGCTGCCGACTCGATCCCGTCCGCCGACCTCGAGGTGCGCCCGCCCAAGCAGCGCCGCAGCCGCGAGGCGTGGAACCGGGTGCTCGACGCCGGCGTGGGGCTCCTCGAGGACGGCGGCTACGACGCCTTCACGATCGCGGCGGTCTGCGAGCGCGCGCAGGTCGCCCCTCCCGCCATCTACGCGCGCACGACCAGCAAGGACGGGCTGTTCCTCGCCGTCTACGAGCACGGCATCGCCGGCATCCGCGCCGAGCAGGCGGTCTTCTCCGACGCCGCGCACTGGTCCGGGCTGGCTCCCGCCGCGCTGGTCCGCGAGGCCGTCGCCCAGCTCGTCGGCATCTCGCTGCGGCACCGGCGCTTCCTGCGCGCCGTCGTGCTCGTCTCCGGCGTCCACCCCGACGTCCAGGCGCGCGGCGGGCACTACGTGCACGAGCTCGCCGGCCTGTTCGCCGGCGTCGTCCTGCGCGCCCGGGAGACGATCACGCACGACGACCCGGAGCGCGCCGTGCGCAGCTGCTTCGGTTCGACGTTCTCGACGACGATCCTGCGGCTGGCCTACGGTCCCGGCTTCACCACGCCGGAGCCGGTCGGCGACGCCGCGTTCGTCGCCGACCTGGGGGAGACGGCGGTGCGCTACCTGCTCGGCGACGTCCCGGGCTGAGCGGCCTCGGTACGGTCAGTGCCGGACGCGGTAGCGCAGGTGGGTCGCGTCGCGGCCGTCGAGCCGCCGGACCAGCTCCAGCTCGACGCGCCGGCCGTCCCCGGCGTCGAACAGCCGGCGGCCGGCGCCCAGCAGGACCGGGACGAGGTGGATCTCCAGCTCGTCGAGCTGGCCCGCCCTGAGCAGGGCCTGCGCCGCGCCCGCGCCGTGCACCATGACGGCACGGTCGCCCGCGTCGGCCCGGGCCGCACGGGCGCACTCGGGGACGTCGGTGTGGAACGTCGTGGTGCCCGGCGGTACGTCACCGTCGTCGACGTGGTGGGTCAGCACGTGGATCGGCACGCCGTCGTGGTGGTCGCCGTTCCAGCGACCGGCGAGCTCGAAGGTGCGCCGTCCGGAGATCACGGCGCCGGTGGCCACGGCCTCGGCGAACACCTGCCCGTTCGGCCCCGGAGACATGCGGTCGTCGAGCCAGTTGAACAACCGCCCGCCGTCGCGGCCGAGCTCCTGCCCCGGCCGGTCGTCCGGTCCGGCGATGAAGCCGTCCAGCGACATCGACATGTAGAGCCGGATGGGCGCGGTCATCGGTCCGGCCAGTCGGCGGCGGTCAGGCCCTGGGGGTGACCCGGTGGCCACTGGACCAGCTCGATCCGGTTGCCGTCCGGATCGGTGATCCACGTCGTCCGGAGCTCGCCCGAGCCGTCCGGCGAGCCGGGCGGCTCCGCGTCGACGCCCCGGGCGGCGAGGTCGGCGATGGTCGTGTCCAGCGACTCCACCGAGATCACGAGATGGCTGAGCCGGGTACCGGGGCCGATCTCACCCCGGGCGGGATCGTGGACCAGCTCGATGGTGACGACGTCGTCGCCGGGCAGCTTGAGCATGGTCAGGTGCCCGATCTCGGTCTCGGGGACGGTCCCCACCACCTCGTACCCGACGGCCGTGTAGAAGGCGAGCGACCGCTCGAGGTCGGCCACCCGGAGTCCGAGGTGCGAGGTCCTCATCGGGGTGCTCCCGTCGTCGTGGTGGGCCGGACGAGAGGGGAGACCGGCCGGGACCCCGGTGCTCATCGGTCCGGCCGTGGTCACCGCTGGACGGGAGGGGCCTGGAGCAGCGTCCGGGCGGTGGTCGCGGCGTGCGCGGCGGCCTGCCGGACCTCGAGCCGGCGGTGCCCGGTGGAGAGGATCTCGACGCCCCAGGGGCCGCGCCAGCCGGCGGTGCGCAGGGCGGTGACGACGCCGGGCAGGTCGAAGGACCCCTCGCCGCAGTAGCGACGCCGGTCCACGGTGTCCTCGAACAGCGTGCCGACGACGTCGGCGTCGGCGTCGTCGAGCTCCACGCCGACGATCCGGTGCAGCGGGAGCGCCGCGAGCTCGGCCGCCGGCGTGCCGGCACGCTCGACGTGCCAGACGTCGACGACGACCCCGCCTGCGGGGTGGCCGGCCTCCTCGACGAGTCGCAGCGCGTCGGCGGCGGTCGGGATGTTGGACCAGGGCAGGAACTCGATGCCCAGCCGGGCCCCGGCGTCGGCGGCCTGGGCGGCGAGCAGCCCGAACTCGGCCGCCCAGTGCCCGGGGTCCCACGGCGCCCCGCTGGTGTCGGGGGTGACCTTGAGGTGGCGGGCGCCGAGCGCCTCGGCGGCGGTCAGGACGAACCGGCGCAGCCCGTCCGACCGGGCCCGCTCCGCGCCCTCGCTCCACCAGTCGGGCAGCCCCTCCAGCTCCAGGTGGACGATGCCGTTGTCGGCCAGCATCGCCCGGACGCCGGCCAGGCCGTGCTCCCGCTCGGCGACGGCCAGGTCGACGGCGAGCACCCCGAAGCCGGTGAACCCCGCGGCGGCCGCCGCCTCGATCCGCTCCCGCAGCGGGACCGGGCTGCGCCAGTCCTCCCGTGACGGCGCAGCGTCGCCTGCCGTCGTCCAGCAGGTGGCCAGCAGCTCCTCGGCGGCGGTTCCGTCGTCCATCTCCGCTCGTGGTCCTCAGTCAGAGGGCGCTGGCGCGCCGCTGGGTGTGAGCGGTGAGCTCGGCGTCCAGCGCGTCGGGGGTCCAGCGGGCCTGCAGCGCGCGGAGGACCAGCTCGGCCTGGCTCTCGGGCGCCAGGCCGCCGATCGGCTGGTCGCGGTCGAGGTTGGTCGGGAACGCGTACCCCTCGGCGGCGGCGGCGACCACGTTGCGCAGCGTGCGCTCGTCGGTGCCGCGGCCGGCCAGCTCCAGCAGCGTCGGGTAGACCGCGCGGACCATCGCCGTCCGGTCGACGGTCTCCATCGCCCGGCCGAAGGCGGAGGACACCTGCAGCAGGTTGGCCATGCGGCGCACGTCGGCCGACCGGTTGGTGCCGGCGCCGTGGAAGAGCGCCGGGTTGAAGAACGCGGCGTCGCCCTTCTCCAGCGGCAGCTGCACGAAGTGCTCGTCGAAGTAGGCGGTGAACTCCGGCTGGTGGAACCCCACGTAGCCGGGGGCGTACTTCTGCGAGTGCGGCAGGTACATCGTCGGGCCCGTGACCACCGGCATGTCGCAGTGCGCCACCGCGCCCTGCAGGGTCATGGCGGGGGAGAGGCGGTGCACGTGCGCCGGGTAGGCCAGCGCCTGCTGCTCCGACATGAAGCCCAGGTGGTAGTCGCGGTGCGCGACCTGGGCCTTCCCGCCGGGGTTGACCACGTTGACCTGGCTGGTCACCTGGTAGTTCGGGCCCAGCCACGCCTCGGACACCAGCGCGATGACGTCGTTGCCGTAGTACGCGGCGAAGGCCTCCGGGTCGCGGACGGCGAACTTGTCCAGCGCACCCCAGACGCGGTCGTTGGCGCCGGGCGTGGCGAAGTGGTCCCCGCCGACCACGCCCGCCGCCTTCTGCTCGGCGATCATCGACTCGAAGACGGCGGTGGCCCGGTCGACGACGGCGGGATCGGGGAAGGCGCCGGCGAAGACGACGATGCCGGGCCCGTCGGTGAGGGCGCGGGCGAGCTCGGCCTGGACCTCGCGCCGCCCCTCCGGGGTGGCGGCGTGCTCGCGCAGCCGGGAGCCGTAGACCAGGACGTTCTCGCGCACCTCGTCGGCGTGGGGGTGGTCGGCCAGGTCGGTCGGGGTCTCGACGACGGCGCGGAAGTCGGTCAGGCGGCAGTCCTCGGCGGTGAACCAGCCGGAGCCGGTGCGGGTGGTGGCCGGTGCGGGCATGACGGCGTCCTTCCGGAGGGGGTGGGTGGACCGAGCCTGACGGAGCCGGCGACGGACCCACAACCTCGCCGGGCCATCATTTCCCCCTCAGAATGGCCCCGTGCCGCACCCGTACCCGATCCGCGAGATCGCCCGGCAGGCCGGCCTGTCCGAGGCGACCGTCGACCGTGTCCTCAACCGGCGCGGCGGCGTCCGGCAGAGCACGGTGGACGAGGTGCACCGCGCGATCGCCGACCTGGACCGGCAGCGGTCGCAGGTGCGGCTGACCGGCCGGACGTTCTTCCTCGACGTGGTCGTCGACGCGCCCGCCCGCTTCTCGCAGGCGGTGCGGGCCGCGCTGGAGTCACAGCTGCCGCTGGTGCGCCCGGCCACCTTCCGCGCGCGGTTCCACCTCGCCGAGGCCCCGCCGATCCCGGAGCTGGTGGCCACGCTGGACGGCATCGCGCGGCGCGGCTCGCAGGGCGTCGTCCTCAAGGCCCCCGACACCCCGCCGGTCGTCGCGGCGGTGGAGCGGCTGGCCGAGGCCGGGGTCCCCGTCGTCACGCTGGTCACCGACCTGCCGACCAGCCGCCGGGTCGGCTACGTCGGCCTGGACAACCGGGCCGCCGGGGCCACCGCGGCCTACCTGCTCGACCAGTGGCTCGGCGACGACGGCGGCGCGGTGCTGGTCACCCGCGGAACCGGCTCCTTCCGCGGCGAGGACGACCGCGAGATGGGTTTCCGCGCGACCCTGCGGCAGGTGCGGCCCGGCCGGCGCCAGGTCGACCTGGTCGACCCCAGCGGGGACGACGAGGTCCTGCGCGGTCTGGTCCGCGAGGCGCTCGACGCCGATCCGGAGATCGCCGCCGCCTACTCGCTGTACGCCACCGGCGGCAACGCCGCGACCCTCGCCGCCTTCGCCGACGCCGGGCGGCGCTGCCGCGCGTTCGTGGCCCACGACCTGGACGCCGAGAACCTCGCGCTGCTCCAGGAGGGGCGGCTGTCGGCGGTGCTGCACCACGACCTCGCCCTCGACCTGCGCCGCGCCTGCCACGTGGTCATGCAGGCCCACGGTGCGCTCCCCGGCGCGCCGCGCTCCTGGTACTCCGGCGTCCAGGTGGTCACCCCGCACAACGTGCCCGTCGATGCCCTGTCCGGGCGCTGAGGCATTGATGGGTATTTGAGGGATCGGCGACGTTGACGCTGCTGTGGTGGCGGCCACAGCCTTGACCCCGACGCGGCCCGCACCGGCGGGCCGGCCAGGAAGTCGGGGAGGCCGTCGTGGGGCTGGACGTCGGGGTCATCGGGGTGGGCATGATCGGCCAGGAGCACATCCGCCGCCTGGACGGCGGCCCGGGCGGCAGCCGGGTGGTCGCCGTCGCCGACGCGGACGCCGACCGCGCCGCCGCCGTGGCCGGGCAGCTCCCGGACGCGAAGGCGCTGCCCACCGGCGAGGAGCTGATCGCCTCGGACGCGGTCGACGCCGTCGTCGTCACCTCGTGGGGTCCGACGCACGAGCCGTACGTGCTCGCGGCCGTCGCCGCCGGCAAGCCGGTGTTCTGCGAGAAGCCGCTGGCCACCACGGAGGAGGCCTGCCGCCGGATCGTGGACGCGGAGGTCGCCGCCGGCAGCCGGCTGGTCCAGGTGGGCTTCAACCGGCGCTACGACCCGGCGCACCGTGCCCTCAAACAGGCGCTGGACGGCGGCGCCATCGGCGCTCCGCTGCTGGTGCACTGCGCGCACCGCAACGCCTCGGTGCCCCCGCACTACACGCGGGACATGTCGATCGCCGACACCGCGGTCCACGAGATCGACGAGCTGCGCTGGCTGCTCGGCCGGGAGATCGCCGCCGTGCAGGTGCTCACCCCGCGCAAGAGCAGCCGCGGCGGCGAATTGCAGGACCCGCTGCTGGTGCTGTTCGAGATGTCCGACGGCGTGCTGGTCGACGTCGAGGTGTCGGTCAACGTCCACTACGGCTACGAGATCCGCTGCGAGGTGTCCGGGGAGACCGGCACCGTCGAGCTGGCCGACCCCGCGCCGGTGACCATCCGCCGCGAGGGCGCCGTCGCCGGTCTCGTCCCCGGCGACTGGCGGGAGCGCTTCGCCCTCTCCTACGACGTCGAGCTGCGGGAGTGGGCGGGCACCGCCGCCGCCGCGCAGCCGCCGCAGGGACCGGGCGCCTGGGACGGCTACGTCGCGCAGGTCGTCTCGGACGCCGCGCTGCGGTCCCTGCACTCCGGCGGCCGGGTCCCGGTCGAGCTGCCGCCCCGCCCGGACCTGTACGCGTCTCCGACGTCGTGACGCCCCCCGGACCGAGGTCCGACCGCGCCCGTGCTGCCACGATGCGGGCACCGGCCGCCACGGAGCGCCTCGCGGCCGGCTGACCCGATCACGACGACCCACCTCCGGAGGCCCGTCATGCCCGATGCGCCCAGCGACACCGCGCTCTCCGCCCGATCAGGCGGCGAGCTGTTCACCGAGGAGGGCTCCGCCGAGGTGGTCGCCGCCAGCTTCGCGGCCACCCCGGACGCGCGGCTGAGGCAGGTGCTGACCTCGCTGGTGCGGCACCTGCACGCCTTCGTCAAGGACGTCGAGCTGACCGAGGAGGAGTGGGGGGTCGCGATCGACTTCCTCACCCGGACCGGGCAGATGAGCAACGAGGTGCGGCAGGAGTTCATCCTGCTGTCCGACGTCCTCGGCGTCTCGATGCTGGTGGAGACGATCAACCACCGCACCGGGGGGACCGCCACCGAGTCCACGGTGCTGGGTCCGTTCCACATGGTGGCGTCCCCGGAGCGGGAACTGGGCGACGACATCAACCTCGACCGCAAGGGCACGCCGTGTCTGGTGTCGGGGCGGGTGACCGGTCCGGACGGGGAGCCGCTGGCCGGCGCCAGCGTGGACGTGTGGCAGACCAACGAGGACGGCTTCTACGACGTCCAGCAGCCCGGCATCCAGCCGGCGGGCAACCTGCGCGGGCTGTTCACCGCCGACGCCGACGGGCGGTTCTGGTTCCGGTCGGTGGTGCCGCGGTTCTACCCGATCCCCGACGACGGCCCGGTCGGGCAGTTGCTGGCGGCGACCGGCCGGCATCCGAACCGGCCGGCGCACCTGCACTTCATCGTCGCAGCCCAGGGCTACCGGCCGGTGACCACGCACGTGTTCGTCGCCGACAGCCCCTATCTGGACTCCGATGCGGTCTTCGGGGTGAAGGAGAGCCTGATCCGCGAGGTGCCCGAGGTCGACGACCCGGCCCGGGCGGCGGAGCTGGGCCTGCCCAACCCGTTCCGCACGCTGACGTTCGACCTGTCCCTGTTGCGGGCCGGCGACGCCCCGCCGGCGGCGCAGCCGGCGCAGGTGCAGCCGACCGTGGTGCGCGGAGCGCCGTCGTGATCGGCCCGTTCACCTACCAGGCGCTGCCCATGCGGGTCGTGTTCGGCGCCGGCTCGCTGGCCTCGTTGCCCGGCGAGGTCGAGGCCCTCGGGCTGACCCGGGTGCTGGTGCTGTGCTCCCCGGAGCAGGAGGCCACCGGCGAGCAGGTCGCCGCCGCGCTGGGCGACAAGGCCGCCGGGGTGCTGGCCGAGGCGCGGATGCACGTGCCGGTCGAGGTCGCCCGCCGAGCCCGGGAGGTGGCCGCCGAGCGGGGCGCCGACGGCTGCGTCACCGTCGGCGGCGGGTCGGCGGTCGGGCTGGGCAAGGCGATCGCCCTCGAGCAGGACCTGCCGGTGATCGCCGTCCCGACGACCTACGCCGGGTCGGAGATGACGCCGGTGTGGGGGCTGACCGAGGGCGGGCAGAAGCGCACCGGCCGCGATCTGCGGGTGCTGCCCCGCAGCGTGCTCTACGACCCGGAGCTGACGGTCACCCTCCCCGCGCAGCTGTCGGCCACCTCCGGGATGAACGCGATCGCCCATTCCGTCGAGGGCCTGTACGCCCCCGACGCGACGCCGATCGTCTCGCTGATGGCCGAGGAGGGCGTGCGCGCCCTGGCCGCCGCCCTGCCCCGGGTCGTGGCCGACGGGTCCGACCTCGAGGGCCGCGGCGAGGCGCAGTACGGCGCCTGGCTGTGCGGCGCGGTGCTGGCCGCGACGACGATGTCGCTGCACCACAAGCTCTGCCACACCCTCGGCGGCACGCTGGACCTGCCGCACGCCCAGACGCACACCGTCGTCCTGCCGCACGCGCTGGCCTACAACCAGCCCGCCGCCCCGGACGCGGTCGCCGCGCTGGCCCGCGCCCTCGGCGGCGTGCCGGACCCGGCCGCCGAGCTGTGGCAGCTGGCCGGCCGGCTCGGCGCCCCCCGCTCGCTGCGCGAGCTGGGCATGGCGGAGGCGGACATCCCGCGGATCGCCGACCTCGCCGTCGCCGATCCGTACGCCAACCCCCGGCCGGTCACTCGCGACGGCGTCGAGGCCCTGCTCCGTGCCGCGTGGACCGGGGCACCACCCCCGGCAGACCCCACCACGGCACCGGCAGCACGCGGCTGAGGGCCCGTCCACCATCGACAGAGAGGCGCGCAGCATGCGGATCGGACTCATCGGGCTCGGCAGGATCGGGGCGTTCCACGCCGGCACGCTGGCCGGGATCCCGGCGATCGAGTCGCTCGTGGTCACCGACCTCGTCCCGGCGAAGACCGAGCAGGTGGTCGACCGCCACCGGGCCGACGGGGTCGAGGGGGTCGACTCCGTGGCGGCGCTGCTCGCCTCCGGCGTCGACGGGGTGGTCATCGCGGCGGGGACCGACGCGCACCCCGAGCTGGTCCTCGCCTGCGTGGAGGCCGGGTTGCCGACGCTGTGCGAGAAGCCGGTGGCGCAGACCGGAGCGGCGGGAGCCGAGCTGCTCCGCCGGCTCGAGGGCTCCACCGTGCCGGTCCAGATCGGCTTCCAGCGCCGGTACGACGCCGCCATCGCCGCGGCCCGGGCTGCGGTCGTCAGCGGGGAGCTCGGCTGGATCACCACGATCCGGTCCACCACGCTCGACCCCGAGCCGCCGCCTCCCGAGTACGTGGCGGTCTCCGGAGGGATGTTCCGCGACTGCGGCGTGCACGACTTCGACGCCATCCGCTGGGTCACCGGCCAGGAAGCCGTCGAGGTGTACGCCACCGGCAGCAACCGGGGCGCGGACTTCTTCCGCCGCTACGACGACGTCGACACCTCCGCCGCCATCGTCACCTTCGCCGACGGCGCGCTCGGGGTCGTGTCGAACACCCGCTACAACGGGCGCGGCTACGACGTGCGGCTGGAGGTCCACGGCTCGGAGGACAGCGTCGCCGCAGGTGTCGACGACGGGTGGCCGATCCGCGCCACCGAACCCGGGATCGGCTTCCCGGCCGGCCCGCCGCACCGGTTCTTCATGGACCGGTTCCAGCCGGCCTTCCGGGCGGAGTTCGAGACCTTCCTCGAGGTCGTCGCCGGGGAGCGGCCCTCGCCGTGCACGGTCGCCGACGGGCTGGAGGCGGACTGGATCGCCGAGGCCTGCGCCCGGTCGTGGAAGGAACACCGGCCGGTGCGGATCGACGAGGTGCGCATCGCATGACCGGCACCGGTGCCGAGCCCGGTGAACCGCTCCGGATCGGCGTGCTGGGCGCGGCCCGCATCGCCGAGCTGGCCATCGTCGGGCCGGCCCGGGCGACCGGGACCCGCCTGGTGGCGATCGCCGCCCGCGACCGGGCGCGCGCCTCGGGGTTCGCGGCGGAGCACGGGGTGGAACAGGCGCTGGACTCCTACGCCGACGTCGTCGCCGCGCCCGAGGTCGAGGCCGTCTACGACCCGCTGCCCAACGCGCTGCACGGCACCTGGAACCGAGCCGCGATCGACGCCGGCAAGCACGTGCTGTCGGAGAAGCCGTTCGCCGCGAACGCCGAGGAGGCGGCCGACGTCGCGGCCGCTGCCCGCGGCCGCGGCCTGGTCGTCGTCGAGGGCTTCCACTACCTGCACCACCCGGTGACCCGCCGGCTGCACGAGCTCCTGGCCTCCGGGGAGCTGGGGGAGCTGGTGCACGTCGAGACGACGCTGGAGATCCGCGACCCGGGGGCCGACGACCCCCGCTGGTCGCTGGCCCTCGCCGGCGGCGCCACGATGGACCTCGGCTGCTACAGCCTGCACGCCCAGCGGGTCCTCGCGCCGTGGGGTGGCGGGGAACCGGAACTGGTCGACGCCCGGGCGGGGGAGCGGCCCGGTGCGCCGGGGGTGGACGAGTGGCTGGAGGCGCGGCTGCGCTTCCCCTCGGGAGCCACCGGGGTGGCCCGCTGCCACATGGCCAGTGACCGCCGGCAGATGACCTACCGGGTCGTCGGGAGCCGCGGCGAGGCGCTCGTCGCGAACTTCGTCGAGCCGCACCTGGACGACCGGCTGGTCATCGAGACGCCGGCCGGCCGGCACGTGGAGCGCCACGGCACGCGGTCGTCGTACACCTACCAGCTGGAGGCGTTCGTCCGGGCCGTTCGGGAGGGGGTGCCGATGCCGATCGACGCCGACGACGCCGTCGCCACGATGCGGTTGATCGACGCGTGCTACGTGGCCGCCGGACTGCGGCCCCGGCCGCGGCTGGGGGCGACGGGCGCGCACCCGGTTCGGTAGGCCCGCCCAGGAGGGGCGCACCCGGGCCGGGAGCACTTCACAACCCGGCGGGTGGGGAGCACGCTGCAGATCACTGTCCCAGCGCCGGGGGAGGTGAGCCGTGAGTGCAGCCGCCGCCGTCTTCGAGCCGAGGCTCGCACCGTGTGGACGCAGGCACGGCGGCGAGCAGTACGTGACCGAGGACCACCAGGGCCTGATCACCGAGGACCTGCGCTACTCCTGCGGCTGCCGAAGCACCAGGGAGGAGTTCCACGACGGCAGCGTCCACCGCATGGTCGTCCACCACAGCGGCAAGGTGCTGGCCGACGAGGAGTGGCGAGGTGAGTGACGTCGTACGCGCCGCGCACGACGTCCTGATCGTGGGAGGAGGCGCAGCCGGCCTCCGGGCTGCCATCGCCCTCGCCGAGACCGACGCCCGGCTCGACGTCGCCGTGATCTCCAAGGTCTATCCGATGCGCAGCCACACGGTGTCGGCCGAGGGCGGCGCCGCCGGCGTCATCGCCGCCGACGACAGCCTCGACGAGCACTGCTACGACACGGTGTCGGGCAGCGACTGGCTCGGCGACCAGGACGCCATCGAGGCCTTCGTCCGGGAGGCCCCCGAGGAGCTCCTGCAGCTCGAGCACTGGGGCTGCCCCTGGAGCCGGCGTCCGGACGGCCGCGTCGCGGTCCGCGCGTTCGGCGGCATGAAGAAGATGCGCACCTGGTTCGCCGCGGACAAGACCGGGTTCCACATGCTGCACGCGCTGTTCCAGACGTCGCTGAAGTACGGCGAGGTCCGGCGGTACGACGAGGAGTTCGTCACCCGGCTGCTCGTCGACGACGGCCGGGTGCACGGCGTCGTGGCGATCGGGCTGATGACCGGGCGGATCCAGGCGATCACCGCGAAGGCCGTCGTCCTGTGCACCGGCGGCTGCGGCAAGGTCTTCCCGTTCACCACGAACGCCAACATCAACACCGGCGACGGCATGGCCCTGGCCTATCGTGCGGGCGCGCCGCTGAAGGACATGGAGTTCGTGCAGTACCACCCGACCGGTCTGCCGTTCACCGGCATCCTCATCACCGAGGCCGCCCGTGCCGAGGGCGGCTGGCTGCTGAACAGGGACGGCTACCGCTACCTGCAGGACTACGACCTGGGCAAGCCGTCTCCGACCCCCGAGCTCAGGAGCATGGAGCTCGGGCCCCGCGACCGCCTGTCACAGGCCTTCGTGCACGAGGTCGAGAAGGGCCGCACCACCGACTCGCCCTACGGCCCGATCGTCCACCTCGACCTGCGGCACCTGGGCGAGAAGCTCATCGACACGAAGCTGCCCTTCGTGCGCGAGCTGTGCCTGAAGTACGAGCGGATCGACCCCGTGCACGAGCTGGTCCCGGTCCGCCCGGTGGTGCACTACATGATGGGCGGGGTCTCCACCGACATCGACGGAGCGACGCCCCTCGGAGGGCTGTACGCCGCGGGCGAGACCGCGTGCGTGAGCATCAACGGAGCCAACCGGCTCGGCTCCAACTCGCTGCCCGAGTGCCTGGTGTTCGGCGCGCGGGCGGGTCGGGCGGCGGCCGAGTACGCCGCCACCGCGGGCGGGACGCCGTCCGTCGTCGAGGCCCAGGCGGCCGACGAGGTGCGCCGCCTGGAGCGGGACCTCCTCGGCAAGGGACCGGGCACCGAGAGCATCGCCGCGATCCGCGACGCCATGCAGGCCACGATGGAGGACGCCGCGGGCATCTTCCGGACCGGACCCGCGATGGCCAAGGGCGCGGACACCCTCGCCGAGCTGCAGGAGCGCGTCGGCAACGTCGGCCTCGCGGACGCGAGCCGTGCGTTCAACACCGAGCTCACGGCCGCCCTCGAGCTGGTCAACATGCTCGACATCAGCGAGTGCGTCCTCCAGTCCGGCATGCAGCGTGAGGAGTCGCGGGGGGCGCACCAGCGCACCGACTTCCCGGGCCGCGACGACGAACGCTTCCTGACCCATCTGCTGGTTCTCCGCGATCCCGACGGGACGGCGCGGGTCGAGCGCCTCCCGGTGACCATCACCCGCTGGCCCCCGGGCGAGCGGGTCTACGGCAGGTAGACATGGCGGACAGCATCCGGCTCAGGGTGTCCCGGTTCCGGCCCGACGAGGACTCGGAGCCGCACTGGCAGGAGTACGACGTCCCCCTGCGGAAGGAGTGGACGGTCCTCGACGGCCTCAACCACGTCAAGAACGAGGTCGACACCACCCTGTCGTTCCGCTGGTCGTGCCGGATGGGCATCTGCGGCAGCTGCGGCATGACCGTCGACGGCGAACCCAAGCTGACCTGCGCGACGTTCCTGAGCGACTACGCACCGGGGCCGGTCACGATCGAGCCGCTGTCGAACTTCCCCGTGATCCGGGATCTCGTCGTCGACCTGACCGACTTCATGGAGAAGCTGCCGCGGGTCAAGCCGTGGATCATCCCGAAGGAAGACCACGGGAACGTCGAACCCGACGTGGAGTTCCTCCAGTCGCCTCAGCAACTGGAGGCCTACAGCCAGTTCAGCATGTGCATCAACTGCATGCTCTGCTACGCCGCCTGCCCGGTGTACGGCCTCGACCCCGAGTTCATCGGCCCGGCCGCGATCGCCCTCGCCGAGCGGTACGACCTCGACTCGCGGGACGTGGGGAACCGGCAGCGCCTCGACGTGCTCATCGAGCACGACGGCGTCTGGGGCTGCACCTTCGTCGGCGAGTGCACGCGGGTCTGTCCCAAGCACGTGGACCCCGCGTCGGCCATCCAGCGCTACAAGCTCAAGGCGGCGCTGCAGACGGTGAAGGCGTTCCTGCTCCCGCGGGGGGCACGGTGACTCCCTCGGCGGGCGCGGTGACTCCCTCCGGGGGTACGCCGACCGGCCTGCGCCCCTACCGCCCCCGGATCTCGACCTGGTGGTGGACCAGGAAGCGGACCTACCTCGTCTTCGTGCTGCGCGAGCTGAGCAGCGTCTTCATCGCCTGGTTCGTGGTCTACCTGGTGCTGTTCCTCTACGCGGTCGGTCGGGGGGAGGCGGCCTACCAGCGCTTCCTCGACTGGGCCTCCTCGCCGTGGGTGACCGCGCTGAACGTCGTCGCGCTGGTCTTCGTGCTGCTGCACACGGTGACCTGGTTCAGCCTCACCCCGCAGGCGATGGGGGTGCGGGTCGCGGGCCAGAAGGTGCCGGACTTCCACATCATCGCCGGCCAGTACACCGGCCTGGTGGTGGTCTCCGGGTTCGTGCTCTGGCTGGTGACGCGATGACGTGGGTGACGCCGTGACCAGGCGGCGGGTGGAGCCGCTCGTGTGGCTGATGTTCAGCGCCGGCGGGGTGCTGGCCGCGGTGTTCCTGCCGAGCCTGATCCTCGTGTTCGGCCTGGCCCTCCCGCTGGGCTGGCTCGACCCGCCGGACCACGGGGACGTGCTCGCCGTCGTCGGCCACCCGGTGACTGTCGTGGTCCTCGTGGGCGCGTTCGTGCTGCTGCTGGTGCACAGCGCCCACCGCTTCCGGTACACGCTGTACGACGGGCTCCAGATCAAGAAGAAGCGGACGGTCGCGGTGCTCTGCTACGGCGCCGCGATCGTGGGCTCGGTCGCCACGCTGGCCGTGCTCCTCGGCGCCGCCGGAGGATGAGCGGGGCCGGCCGCCCGGGCGTCACAGGGCGGGATGGGCGGGCACCCCGCTGGTCTGCTCGATGTCCCGAGCGGCCGTGTCGAGCAGGAGGTGGCTCAGCTCCGACAGCGCCCGGGCCACCGCCAGCTCGTCCCCGATCTCGGGCACGTCGCGGTCCCCGGGGTTGAGCCGCGCGAGCCCGGTCCCGGTCAGGGACTGGCCCTCGGTGCGCAGCCGGGCGACGGCGCGGGTGCGGCCCTCGTGCTCGTCGATGTCGACTTGAACGGTCCACGTCTTGACGGCGTC
Source organism: Geodermatophilus sp. CPCC 205506 (assembly GCF_051383635.1). Lineage (NCBI taxonomy): Bacteria > Bacillati > Actinomycetota > Actinomycetes > Geodermatophilales > Geodermatophilaceae > Geodermatophilus > Geodermatophilus sp. CPCC 205506. The sequence goes on from NZ_JALPKP010000002.1 coordinate 99,145, forward strand.
CATGGCGATCCCATCGGTCGGGGGAGCGGTTCCATTGTGCTGCCGGGGAGCGCCGGCGGACCGGGTCGACTCCATCCGCGTCGGCCCTCGCCCCGGCAGTGCCGGACTCCCTAGCCTGGCCCGGTGACGGATGAGGCAGGACCGTCGGGCAGCCACGTGCACGTCCCGATGAGGGAACGGTCGACCGACGAGCCGCACCGGGCGTCCAGCCCGCTGGAGCTGTTGTTCGACCTGACGTTCGTCGTCGCCGTCGCGAGCATCACGGCGCAGCTCGCCCACGGGATCGCGACCGGACACGCCCTGGACGACCTGACGCCGTTCCTCCAGGTGTTCTTCGCGATCTGGTGGGCGTGGATGAACTTCACCTGGTTCGCCTCGTCCTACGACACCGACGACGTCCCCTACCGGCTCCTGACGATGGTCCAGATGGCGGGCGTGCTGGTGCTCGCGGCGGGGGTGCCGGTCGCCTTCGAGGACGCCGACTACCGCGCCATCACCATCGGCTACCTCGTCATGCGGGTCGGCCTGGTCGCGCAGTGGCTGCGGGCGGGGAGGGAGGACCCCGCGAGCCGGCGCACCGCCGTCCGCTACGCGCTCGGGATCTCGGTCGTCCAGGTCGGCTGGCTCGCCCGCCTCGTGCTCGCGGAGACCGGGGTGCTGCCGGAGGCGTCGCTGCTGCCGGTGTTCCTGGGTCTGGTCGTCCTCGAGCTGGCGGTCCCGCGGTGGGCGGAGCGGGCCCGGTCCACCAGCTGGCACCCGCACCACATCGCCGAGCGCTACGGCCTGTTCACGATCATCCTGCTCGGGGAGAGCGTGCTGGCCGCGTCGACCGGCGTGCAGGCGGCATCAGCGGCGGGGTCGGGTGTGAGCCGGTCCCTGGTGGCCATCGCCCTGGGCGGGCTGGTCCTGCTGTTCGCCCTCTGGTGGCAGTACTTCCTGGAGCCGGCGGGGGAGGGGCTCGCCACCCGGCGCCATCGGTCCTTCGTCTGGGGGTACGGCCACTACGGCATCTTCGCGGCGCTCGCGGCCGTCGGCGCGGGGCTCGAGGTCGCGGTGGAGTCCACCGGCCACCACCTCGAGGTGTCCGAGACCGGCGTCGGCTACGCGGTGGCGGTCCCCGTGGCCGTGTTCCTCGTCCTGCTGTGGGCGGTGCACGCCCCGATCGTGCGCCGGCCGGTCATCCCTCCGGTCCTGATCCTGGGCGCCGCCGTCGTCGTCTTCCTCGTGCCCCTCGCGGCGGGGTCCGTCGGGCTCGCGGTCGTCGTCGTCACCGTCGCCGCCGTGTGCTCGGCCCTCGTCGCGACGACGGTGCTCTCGCGCCCGCGGCGAGCGGGTGTCCGACGACGAGGGGTCCTGGAATGACGATCAGCGAGGTCGACCTCCGCCAGCGGTGGGCCGAGGGCCGGGCGTGCCACGGCGTGTGGAGCGTGCTGCCGGGGGCGGTGACCGGAGAGGTCCTGGCGCGGACCGGCGCGGACTTCGTCGTCGTCGATCTCCAGCACGGCGCCCGGACCGAGGCGGAGCTGCCGGGGGTCGCCGCCGCCGTCACCGCAGCGGGCTCGGTGCCGCTCGTCCGGGCCCGCAGCCCCCACTTCGCCGACGTCGGCCGCCCGCTGGACCTGGGCGCCCGCGGCGTCATCGTGCCCAACGTGCGCGATGCCGGCCACGCGCGGGAGGTCGTCGCCGCCGGCCGGTAAGCCCCGGCCGGCGGCCGGTCGATCGGGCGGCTCTCCGGTGGGGCCGACGAGCCCCTGGTGGTGGTGATGGTGGAGTCGGCGACCGCGCTCGACGACCTCGACGCCGTCCTCGCCGTGGAGGGGGTGGACGGGATCTACGTGGGGCCGGGGGACCTCTCGCTGTCCCTGGAGTTGACCGGTGCGGAGCACCGGGCGGAACTGCGCGGGATCCTGTCCTCGATCATCGCGCGGGCCGCAGCGGCGGGCGTGCCCGTCGGCGTCCACGCCCACAGCGGCGAGGAGGCTGCCGGCTACGAGGCCGAGGGGGCGACGATCGTCACGGTCGCCGCCGACGCCGCCGCCCTGGGCGCGGCCGTCGCGCACCACCTCGGTGTCGCCCGCGGCCGGTCGGGGCCGACCCCCGACTGACCGGCCGGGATCAGCCGGTGGCGACCCCGGTGGCCTCCTGCGCCGGCGTCTGCGGGCGGCCACGGTCGCGGGGCATGAGGAGCACCGCGGCGAGCATCGCCACGGCCAGCACCGTCGTCGCCAGGAAGACGTGGTGCACCGCGGTGGTGAGCGCCTCCGGCGCCACCCGGTCGCCCTCCACCCCCGACCGGCCGAGGGTCGCGTTGACGATCGCGCCGAAGACGGCGACCCCGACGGCGCTGCCCGCGGAGCGGAAGAACATGTTGGAGCCGGTGACCACCCCGCGCTGGTGCCACTGGACCGCCGCCTGCGCGGCGATCAGCGTCGGCGCCGCGGTGAACCCCATGCCCAGACCGATCACGAACGACGTCGCGCCGACCTGGACCACGCTGGAGGACCCGTCGAGCAGGAGCAGCAGCGCCGCGCCGAGGACGACGACGGCGGCGCCGATGAGCGCGGTGGACCGGATGCCGATCCGCAGGTAGACCCGGCCGGACAGCGCCGCCGAGATCGGCCAGCCCATCGTGAGCGCGGCCAGCGCGAAGCCGGCGACCAGAGGACCCGTGCCCAGCACGTCCTGGACGAACGTCGGCACGTACGACGTCAGGCCGAGCAGGACGGCCCCGACGCAGGCGGCGACCAGGTTCGTCGCGACGAGCAGCCGGTTCCGCAGCAGCCGGAGCGGGACGACCGGATCGGCCGCCCGGCGCTCGATGAGGACGAACACCCCGAGCAGGACGGCGCCGCCGGCGAGGACGGCGATGCTCTGCGGGGACCGCCACGCCCAGGCCTGGCCGCCCTCGAGCAGGCCGAGGATCAGCAGGGTGAGGGCGACGGTGAGCGTCGCGGCCCCGGCGTGGTCGATCCGCGGACGGCGCCGGTCGACCCGCTCGGTGAACCGCAGGCCGATCGCCGCCGCGGCGATCAGGCACAGCGGGATGTTGACGAGGAAGATCCACCGCCAGCTGACGTACTGGGAGAGGACGCCGCCGAGCGTCGGGCCCACGACCGACGAGACGGCCCAGACGCTGGCGATGTAGCCCTGCACCTTCGCCCGCTCCTCCAGCGAGTACAGGTCCCCGACCATCGTCATCGCCATCGGCTGGACCGCGCCGGCACCCAGGCCCTGCACCGCCCGGAACGCGATGAGGGCGCCCATGCTCCACGCCAGGCCGCAGAGGATCGAACCGAGGAGGAACAGGCCGATGCCGACGAGCATCACCGGCTTGCGGCCGAAGACGTCGGCCAGCTTGCCGTAGACCGGGACCGTCACCGCCTGCGCGAGCAGGTAGACGGAGAACAGCCACGGGAACTCGGCGAAGCCGCCGAGGCTGGCCACGATCGACGGGACGGCGGTGGCGATCACGGTCGCGTCGATGGCGACCAGGGCGGTGGACAGCATGATCCCGACGAGGACCGGGCCACGCTCCGACCGGAAGCCGACACCCGACGACGCTGCGGCCCGCTCCACGCTCACCGCTCCGAGGTTAGGGCGGCGGAGGCATCCCCACAGGGCCGCCTCGACGCCGCCGGCGGGGTCTCACCCGGCGAGGCCGTCCAGGATGCCGACGATCCCGGCGGGGCGGAGCTGGAACCGCAGATGGCTGCTGACCAGCGAGCGCACGTCGAACGGCCGGTCGGCGAGGAGCGCGTCGGCCTCGGGGACCGCTCCGTGGACGGTGCGCGGGTCAGGCGGGCTCGGGCACGCCTCCGGGGTCGCCGCCGGGATCGTCCGGTGTCGACTCGATCGGCGGGGGCGGGAGCGGCTGGGGGGCGTCGGGGAGCAGCTCGGCCGGATCGTCCGGCACCGGCTGGTCGGGATCGATCTCCGGACCCGGCTCCGGCAGGGGTGCGACCATGCGAGAAGTGAACCAGCGCGGTCGCGGCATCGGAGGGTCTCCCGTCGCCGTCATCCCGGCCGGCCGGCAGCGGGCGCGACCACCTGCCCTCGGGCCGCGCTCGCCCGTGCGGCCTCGAGCACCGCGAGGCAGCTGACCGCGTCCCACGGGTCGACCGGGGGCGGCCCGTCCCCCCGGACGGCGCGGGCCAAGCCGGTGTAGAAGGCGCTCCAGTCCCCGCGCTGCGAGGGCACGGGGACGGCGACGCCGCCGCGGTGGACGGCACCCCACCGGCTCTCGGGGACCGTGCCCCACGCGGCGCCCTCCGACCGGGGCGTCCGGCCGGCCATCAGCGGCGCGGTCTGTCCGTCGTCGTCGGGTACGACCAGGGTGGCCGCGGCGCCGTCGACCCGGAAGCGCGAGCCGACGTCCCCCTGCCGCGCCCAGTTGCCGGTCACGTGCGAGGTCACCCCGCCGTCGTGCCGGAGGGCCACGAAGAACCCCGCGTCGACCCCGTCCACACCCGGCGCCATGGTCAACTCGGCGTAGACCGACCGGACCGGGCCGAACAGGTGCAGCGCCTGGTCGACCGCGTGGCTGCCCAGGTCGAGCAGCGCGCCGCCACCGGTCACCGGGAGGCCCTCCGGCTGCGGCGGCTGCTCCATCCGGGACTCGACGTGCAGGACCTCCCCGAGCGTGCCCGCGGCGACCACCTCCCGGACGGTCCGGTAGTCCGCGTCCCACCGCCGGTTCTGGTAGACCGTCAGCAGGACGCCGGCCCGCTCGGCGGCGAGCACGGTCTCCCGCGCTGCCGCCGCGTCGCGGGCGAACGGCTTGTCGCAGACGACCGGCAGCCCGAGGTCGATCGCCTCGCGCACGAGCGGGACGTGCGAGTCGAGCGGCGTGGTGACCACGACCGCGTCCACGCCGGCGTCGGCCAGCTCGGCGAGGCTGCCCGCGACCGGTACGCCGGGGAGGTCGGCCGCGAGCGCCGCGCGCCGTTCGGGCGACCGGACGACGACGCCGCCCAGCTCGCAGCCCTCGGCGTGCTCGATCAGCGGAGCGTGGAAGAGGCGGCCGCCCTTGCCGTAGCCGACCAGGCCGATCCGCACCGGCGGCGCGCTCATGCGACCACCACGGCGACACAGGGGTTCTCCACGGCGCACTCCGTCCCGGGCGGCGTCCTGCGGGGCGGCTTCCGACTCTGCGCGACACCGCGGCCCAGGTCAACACTTTGTCAGTACAAACCGGTCGGGTCCGGAGCGCGCCGCGTCGGTCGGACGGCCGCGATCCCACCCCGGTGGAGCTCCGGCACGGAGGGGGACCACACTCGGCCAGTCCCGCCGCGACCGACCGTGAGCCGGGGACCCCGCTGCCCGAGGAGGATCCGTTGACCAGCCCCAGAGCCCTGCTGCTGGAGAACATCGACCCGGTGGCGGTAGAGCTGCTGTCCTCGGCCGGCTACGAGGTGGAGTCGGTGCGGGGAGCACTGGACGAGGCGGACCTGGCCGCCGCGCTGGACGGCGTCCACCTGCTGGGGATCCGGTCCAAGACCCAGGTGACCAAGGGGGTCCTGCAGGAACGTCCGGGGTTGGCGGCGGTGGGCGCCTTCTGCATCGGCACCAACCAGATCGACCTCGCCGCGGCGGCCGCCGCGGGGGTGGCGGTGTTCAACGCGCCGTACTCCAACACCCGCAGCGTCGTCGAGCTGGCGATCGCGGAGATCATCAGCCTGGCCCGGCGGCTGAACGACCGGGACCGCGCGCTGCACGCCGGGATCTGGGACAAGTCGGCCACCGGCAGCCACGAGATCCGCGGCCGGACACTCGGCATCGTCGGCTACGGCAACATCGGCAGCCAGCTGTCCGTGCTGGCCGAGGCCCTGGGCATGCGGGTGCTGTTCCACGACCTGGAGGACAAGCTCGCCCTGGGCAACGCCGAGGCCTGCGGCAGCCTGGAGGAGCTGCTCGAGCGAGCGGAGACCGTGACGCTGCACGTCGACGGGCGGGCCGGGAACGCGGGGCTGTTCGGCGCCGAGCAGTTCGCCCGGATGCGCCGCCGCAGCCTGTTCCTCAACCTGTCCCGCGGGTTCGTCGTCGACCACGAGGCGCTGCGCGAGCACATCCTCAGCGGCCACATCGCAGGCGCGGCCGTCGACGTGTTCCCCGACGAGCCCAAGGAGCAGGGGGACGAGTTCTCCTCGGTGCTGCGCGGGCTGCCCAACGTCATCCTCACCCCGCACGTCGGCGGGTCGACCCAGGAGGCCCAGTACGACATCGGGCGGTTCGTCGCCGGCAAGCTGGCCGACTACACCGTCACCGGGACGACGACGCTGAGCGTGAACCTGCCGGCGGTGGCCCTGCACGGGTCCTCGGCGGCCCGGTTCGCGCTGCTGCACCGCAACGTGCCGGGTGTCCTGGCCCGCGTCGACGCGCTGATCGGCGAGCACGGCCTCAACGTCGACGGTCAGGTCCTGGCCACCCGCGGTGAACTCGGCTACGTCGTGACCGACGTCAACGGCGCACTGCCCTCGGCCCTGCAGGCCTCGCTCGAGGCGCTGCCCGAGACCGTCCGCCTGACGGTCTTTCCCGAGCGCCCCTGAGCCGGCGGTCGGGCAGGGGCATCCGTCAGCAGCCGGTGGTGGATCCCGCAGCCGACGCCGTCCCGCTCGCGGTCGCGAGGTGGGCGGCGGTCGCTGCGCCAGGTGCACCAGGTCGGAGGCGACGGTCGCGAAGGTGAACCCCTCGGTCAGGCGCTGGGTGGCCTGCTCGCCCGAGTCGGTGTGGATCCCGGCGGCGACCCCGGCAGCGGCGGCGGCCTCGCGCACCCTGGTCAGCGCCGCCTGGCCGCGGCGCCCGGCCCCCGGCTCGCCGGCGGCGGTGCTGAGGCAGGCTGCGAGGTCGTGATGACGGACAGGACGGGGTGGGGCCGGCTGCTGCCCACCCGGCGCCCGGCGGTGGCGCTCCCGGCCATGCCGGCCACCCCCGGCCACGCGTGGGCGTTGCTGCGCCGGCCGGCGGTCCAGCGCGGCATCCGGGCGGCGATCGCGGCCGGGCTGGCGTGGCAGGTCGCCGTCCTCCTGCCGCCGGTGCTGTCGGACTACGCCTACTACGCCCCCCTGGGCGCCGTGATCGCGGTCCACCCCACCGTGGCCGACTCGGCCGGGGCGGCCTGGCGCACCGTGCTCGCGATCATGCTCGGCTTCGGCCTCGCCGTCGTGGTCTACGAGGCGACGCCGTCGTTGCCCGGCGCGCTCACCATCGCGCTGCTGGTGGCCCTCGCGATCGGGGTGGAGAAGTGGCGGCTGCTCGGCCAGCAGGCCGGCTGGGTCAGCTTCGCCGCCGTCCTCATGCTCACCGTGGGCGCCGAGGACCCCGGCTCCTACGTCCTGCGCTACGCCGGGCTCACCCTGATCGGCGCGGTGGTCGGGGTCCTCGTCACGACCGTCCTGTTCCCGCCGCTGCAGCTGACCCAGGCGGTGGAGCAGATCGACCGCACCCGGGACATGCTGGCCGGGCACCTGGAGCAGATGGCCGCCCGGCTGGCCCGCGACCAGGTCCCCTCGCCGGCCGAGGAGCGACGGTGGATGGCGGCGCTCGGCCCCGAGCTGGACCGGATGCGCCGCGCCGAGGCCCTCGTCGAGCGGGCGCGGCAGGCCAACCCGCGAGCCCGCCGCTGGCAGGAGGCCGCGGCGCGCATCCGCGCGGAGTCGCGGGCCCTGGACCGCGTGGCCGTCCTCATCGACGACCTCACCGCGCTCGTCTCCGAACGGCAGCCGCACCGTCGCGGGGACCGGACCGACGTCGGCACCGCCCACCTCCTCAGCGACGCCCTCGCCGGGCTCGCCGGCGTGCTGCGGAACCCCTACCACTCCGGCGACGGGACGACGCCCGACCCGAGGACCGAGCAGATCGACGCCGCCCGGGAGGCGCTGGACCGGATCGTCGAGCGGCTGAGCTCCCTCCCCAGGCACCGGTCCCTGATGTCCCTGAGTGCCGTGGTGGTCGGGGTGCAGCGCGGCCTCATGGCTCTCGAGGCGTACGAGCCCGACTGACCGCCCGGCCCGTCCGGCGGGCACCATGACAGGCGGACGGCACCGCATCGAGTCGCGCGCAGGGGAGGGAGTGCATGCCCGCCCCGATCGTCGACGTCATGGCCGCGGCGGATCCCGTCGCGGTGGTGCTGGACGCGCATGCGCGCGGGGCGTCGATCGCCCTGCGGACGTCGGGCACGACCAGCGGGCCCCGGTCGGTCGTCCGGACGGCGGCGTCGTGGGTCGACTCGTTCCCGGCCTTCTCCGGCCTGACGGGGATCGACGCCGGCGCGAGGGTCTGGGTGCCGGGGCCGCTGTCGGCCACCATGAACCTGTTCGCGGCGGTCCACGCGCGGTGGATCGGTGCCGCGGTCACCGGCTCTCCGGACGGCGCCACGCACGCGCAGCTGACCCCGGCGGCCCTGGCGGCGGCACTCGACGCCGGCACGCCGCTGGACGGCGTGCACGTGGTCGTGGCCGGTGACCGGCTGGGGGAGGGGCCGGCCCGGAGGGCGGCGGCGGCCGGGGTCCGCACGAGTCACTACTACGGCGCCGCCGAGCTGTCCTTCGTCGCCTGGGGGACGCACGAGGCGGACCTGCGGCCCTTCCCCGGCGTCGAGGTGTCCGTCCGGGACGGGTGCGTCTGGGCCCGCTCGCCCTGGCTGAGCCAGGGGTACGCCGGCGAGCCGGGGCCGTTGCGGATCGCCGCCGACGGATACGCGACGGTCGGTGACCGCGGGCGCCTGCGCGACGGCGTGCTCGCCGTGACCGGCCGGGACGAGGGCACCGTGGTCACCGCCGGCGCGACGGTGGTGGTCTCCGACGTGGAGCAGGCGCTGCGCCGGGCCACCGGCGGTGACCTCGTCGTCCTCGGGGTCGAGCACCCGCGCCTGGGTGCCCAGCTGGTCGCGGTCGTCGCCGACCGGGAGGTGCACGCCCGGGCCTTCGCCGCGGCGCGCAGCGGGCTGTCCCGCAGCCACCGCCCGGTCCGGTGGTATCTGGCGGCGGAGCTGCCGCTGACCGCGGCGGGGAAGATCGACCGGGCCGCGCTGGCCGCGCTGGTCACCCGGCGGGCGTTGACCGGTCTGCCGCCTCCCGGGCGGGCGGGGTGACCCGGCGCGAGGACCGGCCGGTGATCGTGCAGGCGCTCCGCACGCCGATCGGAACGGCCGGGATGTCGCTGGGCTCGGCCTCGGCGGCCGACCTCGCCGCGCCGGTGATCGACGCCGTGGCGGCCGGGCTCGGAGAGCACGCCGCCGCCGTCCGCGAGGTGGTGCTCGGCAACTGCATGGGCCCGGGGGGCAACCTGGCCCGGGTCGCCGCCCTGCAGGCGGGCCTGCCGGTGACGGTTCCCGGGCTCACGGTCGACCGGCAGTGCGGCAGCGGCCTGGCCGCGATCGTGCAGGCCGCTTCGACCGCGCGCGACGAGGCCGGGCTGGTGCTGGCCGGGGGAGTGGAGTCGCCGTCGACCGCGCCGTGGCGGTGCTGGCCGCCGGCTCCGGGCGGGGAGCCGACGAGGTACACGCGGGCGCCGTTCGCGCCGGCCGAGACCGGGGACCCGGACATGGGCCCGGCCGCCGACGCGCTCGCCGCGGACTTCGCCGTCTCCCGTGCCCGCCAGGACGACTACGCCGTCCGCTCGCACGCCCGGGCCGTGGCCACCCAGCGGGCCGGCGGGTTCACCGCCGAGATCGTCCCGGTCGCCGGTGTGGACCGGGACGAGCGACCCCGGGAGCGGTTCACCGCCGAACGGCTGGCCCGGCTGCGGCCCGCCTTCGGGGCCGGTGGCACGGTGACCGCCGGCAACTCCTGCGGCATCAACGACGGCGCCGCGGTCGTCGCGGTGGCCGACGCGGGCAGCCACCGGCGGATGGGGGTCCCGGCCCTGCGGATCCTGGCGACCGCCACGGCGGGGGTGGACCCCAACCGGCCCGGGCTGGGCATCGTGCCCGCCACCCGGACGGCGCTCGGCCGGGCGGGGCTGACGCTGGACGACATGGACGTCATCGAGTTCAACGAGGCCTTCGCCGGACAGGTGCTCGCCTGCTGCACGGCGCTGCACCTCGATCCCGAGCGGGTCTGCCCGGAGGGGGGAGCGCTCGCCCTCGGCCACCCCTGGGGCGCCTCCGGCGCGGTGCTGGTCGTCCGGCTGTTCACCCAGCTGCTGCGGGGCGGCGGCGGGCGGTACGGGCTCGCCGCCATCGCCGTCGGCGGGGGGCAGGGCGTGGCCCTGGTGGTGGAAGCCTGCGCCTGAGGCAGGCCGGGACGACGGCGGGAGAGGGTCGTGGCAGCGACGTCGCAGCTGGTTCGGGACCACGAGGGCAGGCCCCCGTTCGTCGTCGGACTGCGGGATCTCGACGCGGGCGCCGTGGGCATCGCGGGGGGCAAGGCCGCGAACCTGGGCGAGCTCATGGGCGCGGACCTCCCGGTGCCGGACGGCTTCTGCGTGACCACCGAGGCGTACCTCGAGCTGACCGCGGTCGCCGACCTCACGGAGGTCCTCGCGGACCTGGCCGGCGTGGCGGCGGACGACCGGGACCGGGCAGTCGCGCTGGCCGGGCGCGCACGGGACCGGATCCTGTCCGTCGCCGTGCCCGCTCCCGTGGCGGACGCGATCGCGTCGGCCTACCGGGCACTGGGTGACACGGCGGTGGTGGCGGTCAGGTCCTCGGCCACCGCCGAGGACCTGCCCTTCGCCAGCTTCGCGGGGCAGCAGGACACCTTTCTCGGGATCGCCGGGACCGCGGCCGTGCTCGACGCGGTCCGCCGCTGCATCGCGTCGCTCTGGACGGACCGGGCGGTCGTGTACCGCGTCCGCAACGGCGTCGACCACGCCGTGACGCGGCTGGCCGTCGTGGTGCAGCGGATGGTGGACGCGGCCGTGGCCGGCGTGATGTTCACCGTCAACCCGGTGACCGGACGGCGCGGGGAGACCGTCGTCGACGCCGGCCCGGGCCTGGGCGAGGCCGTGGTCAGCGGCGCGGTCAACCCCGACCACTTCGTGCTCGACAGCAGGACCGGCGCCGTGCTGGAGCGGCGGCTGGGGGACAAGCGCCTCGTCGTCCGGACCCGCGCGGAGGGCGGGACCGAAGCGGTCCCCCTGCCCGCGTCCGACGCCCCCTGCGTGTCCGACGACCAGCTCCGCGCACTGGTGCGGCTCGGCGACCGCGTCCAGCAGCACTTCGGGCGACCGCAGGACACCGAGTGGGCCATCGACGGGGCCGGCGGGCTGTGGCTCACGCAGGCGCGGCCGGTCACCACCCTCTTCCCGATCCCGGACGGCGATCCGGCGGAGGACGGGTGCCGCGTCTACTTCTGCTTCAGCCTGGCGCAGGGGTTGACCCGTCCGCTGACCCCGATGGGGCTGTCCGCGATCCGGGTGATCGGGTCGTCCGTCGCCCGGCTCTACGGCCGCCCGCCGGTCGACCCGGTCGCCGGCCCGCCGGGGGTCCGGGACGCGGCGGGGCGGTTGTTCTTCGACATCACGCCGATCCTGCGCAGCACCGCCGGCCGGGCCGTCTTCCCGCGGGTGCTCGACGTGATGGAGGCGCGCTCGGCGACGGTGCTGCGCGCGTTGTTCGACGATCCCCGGCTGTCCGTCGTGCACTCCTCGTGGTGGCCGGTCGTCCGGCGGCTCGCGTGGGTGGCGGCGCGGTTCGGCGTCCCGCTCCAGGTGGCGCAGGCCGTCGCCCGGCCGGCGGCGGCACGGCGGCGCCTCGCCCGCCTCGGCGAGCGCCTCCTGGAGCGCCCGGTGCCGCCGGCGTCCGCCGCTCCCGCGGACCGGCTGGACCACGTCGTCGGGCTCCTCGGCGACGCCGTCGTCCAGGTGGTGCCACGGGTGATGCCGCCCGCGGCGGCCGGCTTCGCGATGCTGGGACTGGCCGGTCGGCTGCTCGGGCCCGACCTGCGGCCCGGTGAGCTGGCCACCGTCCTGCGCGGTCTCCCGCACAACGTGACGACGGAGATGGACCTCGAGCTGTGGAGCCTGGCGACGCGGGTCCGGGCCGACCAGGACGCCGCGGCGGCGGTGCGGCGCGAGTCGGCCGGAGAGCTCACCCGGGCCCACCGGACCGGGGCACTGCCACCGGTCCTGCAGCACGGGCTGGCGGGCTTCCTCGAACGCTACGGCCATCGCGCCGTCGCCGAGATCGACGTCGGGGTGCCGCGCTGGGGTGAGGACCCGGCCCCGGTCTTCGGCGTCCTCGCCACCTACCTGCGGCTCGAGGACCCCGACCGGGCCCCGGACCGGGTGTTCGCCCGTGGCGCCGGAGAGGCCGAGGCCATGGTCGCGGCGCTGACGGAGCGGGCCCGGCGGCGCGGCCGGCTGCGGGGGAGGGCCGTGGGCCTCGCCCTGGACCGGGCCCGGCAGCTCGCCGGCATCCGTGAGCTGCCCAAGTCCCTCATCGTGGTGGTCCTCGCGCGGGTGCGGCAGCAGGTGCTGGGGATCGGAGCGGACCTGGCCGCCGCGGGCGGGCTCGTCCGGGCCGAGGACGTGTTCTTCCTCGACCTGGGCGAGGTCGCCGCCGGACTGGAGGGACGGGACCTCCGGGACGTCGTCGCCGGCCGGCGGGCGGACCACGACCGGGAGCTGCGGCGCCGGCACGTGCCCCGCGTGCTGCTCAGCGACGGCACCGAGCCGGAGGCGCTCGCGGGTGTCGCGCCGGCGCCAGACGGTGCCCTCGCCGGCACCCCGGCATCCGCGGGGGTCGTCACCGGTCCCGCCCGCGTCGTCCTGGACCCCGGAACGGCGCACCTCGTGCCCGGCGAGGTCCTCGTCGCGCCGTCCACCGACCCCGGCTGGACCCCGCTGTTCCTCACCGCGGGCGCCCTCGTCATGGAGATGGGCGGTGCCAACTCCCACGGTGCCGTGGTCGCCCGCGAGTACGGCATCCCGGCGGTCGTCGGCGTACCGGACGCCACCAGCCGGTTCACGACCGGTCAGCAGCTCACGGTCGACGGGACCCGTGGCCTGGTCACGGCCGCCGTGGAGGAGGGCGGGCGCTGATCCCCGGACGCGGGCGGACGCGGGCCGACCGGCGTGTCGGCCGTGGTGGGTGCGCTTCTTTCCGCGCGCCCGCGCGGGAACCCCGTGACACCGGGGTCGTCCCGGCCCCAGCATCTGCCCTACTTGTCGCGGGGGTTGGCCCAGTCAGAGGCGGTTGGGCGGGGGTGGCGGTCGGTGACGGACCTGAGAACCGAACGGGCGATCGAGCTCGACCCTGCCGGTCCGTCCGACCCCCACGAGCAGCAGCCGGGCGATCCGCCGCCGGCCGCGTCGGGCGGCGTGGCGTTGACCCGGCTGATCGGCCTGGCCCGCCTCACCCCGCCCCAGGCCCTCGAGATCGGTGCCGGTGTGCTGGCGGAGGCGGCGCGGCGGGCGGAGCCGGACGGCGGGAGCCCGGACAGCGACCGGTTCGAGATCGGTCCGGTCGTCGTCGGTGCCGACGGGCGGGTGGTCCTCGGCCCCGGAGGACCGGGTGGTGCGGCTGTCGAGGCGGTGCTCGCGGACCTGGCCGGTGCCGCCCGGCTCCGCGGTCGCCGTCCGGATCCGGCCGCCGACCAGCTGCTGGACGCGCTCGACCGGGCCGGAACGCTCCTGCCGGTCTCCGGCGTCCCCGCGGTCGCCCGGATGCTGGGGGAGGCGGCCGGCGCCGTCGACCGCAGTGCGGTCCGCGCCGAGCTGGCCGCGCTGGTGGCGGCGATCGGCGGGGCAGCGGGGCCGGCCGCCGGGCCGATCGGGAACCCGTCCCCGGCCGTCCGCGCCGCCCCGGCGGGACTCGACCCCCAGGGGGCGACCCGGACCACGCGGCGCCGGATCGGCGCGTGGCTCCTCTCCGCACTGGTGCTCGCCGCGGTCGTCTCGGTGGAGGTCGCCGTCCTGCGGGACGACATCGCCGTCGACATCCGCCTGCTCCTGGACGCGGGGCGCAGCGGGTCGACGCCGTCCGCCGCGCCGGAGCCCGACGGCCCGCCGATCGTGCCACCGGCCCCCGCGGCGGCCGGCACCGTGACCGCGGTCGACCTGCGCCTCCTCGCGCAGTGCGCGCCGGGCGCGCCCTGCGACCTCCGGCTCCTGGTGCGGCTCGTCCCGGGACCCGAGCCGCAGGTGGTGACCTGGTCGTACCGGATCGTCGACCGCTGCACCGGGGCCACGGAGACCGCACCGGGCGGAACCGTCACCGTGCCGCCGGAGGGGGAGCGGGCCGTTGCTGCCGGCACCGTGCCGCTCCCGGCCCTGCAGGCCGTGGCGGTGGTCGCCGTCACCGACCTCCCCGCAGCCGCGGCCTCTCCACCGGTGTTCGCCGGCTCGTGCCGCTCCGACGGACAGTCCGGCTGAGCCCACGGGGGGGTGCGACATGCCGATCACCGGACCCGCCGGGCCGCCGGCGCCGGGGCGGGAGAGCAGGGGCCGGACCCGGCAGCAGCGCAGGAACCGACGCAGCGGGGCCTTCGACCTGCTCGCGATCGTGGCCGCGCTGACGCTGGTCGGGCTCGGACTGGCGAACCTGCACCTCATCGGCGCGACCGAGCTCGCGGCGCGGCAGGGCGTGATCGCCGCCGGCGGGGTGCTGGCCCTCATGGTGTTCTGGCGCGTCCGGGCCCGGTACCTCCGCGTTCTGGGCTGGGCCGCCTACGGCGCGGCCGTCCTCCTCCTCGTCGGCGTGCTCACGGTCGGCCTGTCCGCGAACGGCGCCACCCGGTGGATCGCGATCGGCTCCTTCACCTTCCAGCCCTCCGAGCTCGCCAAGCTCGGGCTGCTGCTGGTCCTGGCCACCGTCCTCGGGTCGGGCCGGCCGGCGTGGCAGCGCTTCACGGCGGCCGTGCTGCTCTCGGTCGTGCCCATCGGGCTCACCGTGCTCCAGCCGGACCTCAGCACCACGACCCTGCTCGCGGTCCTCGCCGGGACCATGCTGGTGATCGGACGCGTGCCCGCGCGGTTCCTCCTGCCGCTGGCCGCCGCGGTGGTGATCTCCGCGCCGCTCATGATCAGCCTCCTGCGGCCCTACCAGCTCGTCCGCCTCGGCAGCTTCCTGGTCGGTGCCCACGAGTCCCCGACCGGCTCGGGCTGGGCCGTGCGGCAGGCGCACATCGCCGTGGGCTCCGGAGGGCTGTTCGGGCGGACCGACGACCCGCTCCGGGGCCTGCGTGCGCAGTACCTGCCCGAGCGGGAGACCGACCTGGCCCTGGCCAGCCTGGTCGGGCAGTGGGGCCTGGTCGCCGGCGCGGCAGCGGTGCTCGCCGCGATCATCCTCGTGTGGCGGCTCGCGCTGGCCAGCCGGGTGCCCCGCACGCCGCACGGCGCGCTCGTGGGCGGGGGGCTGGCGGTCCTCCTGGGTGTGGAGACCGTCGTCTCGGTGGGTGCCAACCTCGGGCTGCTCCCGCTCGCCGGCGTCCCGTTCCCCCTGCTCAGCTACGGCGGCACGGCACTCGTCGTGCACCTGGCCGCCATCGGGGTCGTCCTCGCCGTCCGCCGGGACGGCGCCCGCAGGCGGCTGTGGGCGCTGCCGAGCTGGCGCAACCCCCGGCCGCGGCTGATCAGGCTGGCCGCGCTCGGTGTCTCGGTCCTGCTGATCGCGTTCGGGGTCTACGGATGGCGGCTGCAGAGCACCCGTGGCGAGGCGCTCCAGGCGGTCGGCGACGAGCAGATGACCCGCTGCTTCCGGTTGCCGGCCGCCCGTGGCTCGATCACCGACCGGCACGACGCGCCGCTCGCCGTGAACGCCGTGGACGTCGGGGGCGGCGTCGACCAGGTGGTCGTGGTGCCCGCACTGGTGCGCACCCGGCCCGCCGACATCGACCGGCTGGCTGGGCTGACCGGCCGGCCGGTCGAGGACCTCGCCGCGCAGATCGGTGCGGCGGAGGGCACCACCCTGTCGCTGCCGGTGGCCGACGTGCCCCGCGACGTCGGCACCGCGGTCACCGCGGCCGGGATCCCCGGGGTGTTCGTGCTCCCGGAGCCGCGCCGCTGGTATCCGCAGGGGGCGCTGCTCGGGCCGGTGCTCGGCTTCGTCGGGGTGGCCACGCCCGAGGACGAGGCCCGCTGGCCCGGCCTGCCGTCGGGTGAGATCGTCGGCCGTGCCGGGCTCGAGCAGCAGTACGACGCGGTGCTCCGCGGGATCAACGGGCAGCAGTGCGTGTACGTGGACCCGACGGGCGTGCCGGTCGCGCTCGGGGAGCGGCGGGACCCCGTGCCCGGTGCCGACCTGCGGCTCTCGATCGACCTGGGCCTCCAGCAGCGGCTGGACGCCGGCCTCGCCGCGGCCGTGCGCGCGCAGCCGCGGCCCCGGAACAGGATCGGCGCCGCCGTCGCGATGGACCCGAGATCGGGGCAGGTCCTCGCCATCGCGAGCACGCCGTCGTTCGACAACAACGTCTACGGACCCCCGATCGACACCGGGGCGCTACAGGCGCTGGCCGAGGCGCCGGGGTCGCCGCTGCTCGAGCACGTGACCCAGGCGGTCGCGCCGCCCGGGTCGACGTTCAAGCTGGTCGTGGCCGCGGCGAACCAGGCCCATCCGGTCTTCGCGCCGCACCGGGCCATCCCCACCGGGGCCAGCTTCACCTACGGTGGCCACACCTTCGGCAACTGGAAGCCGATGGGGCCGATGGACCTGGTGGAGTCGATCGCCATCTCCAACGACGTCTACTTCTACAAGCTCGCCGTCGCGCTCGGGGCCGAGGCGATCATCGACACCGCCCGGGCGCTCGGGGTGGGCGCGCCGACCGGGCTCGACCTGCCCGGCGAGTCCGCCGGCCACCTCGGCACACCGGAGTCCGCCGAGGCGGAGGGGGGCACGTGGTACGGCGGGTCCACCGTCATCCTCGGCATCGGCCAGGGCGACCTGCAGGTCACTCCGCTGCAGAACGCCCGCTGGACCGCCGCCGTCGCCACCGGGAGCACGGTCACCCCCCGGCTCGGCATGGCGATCGGGACGGAGGGAGCCACGTACACCGCGCTGCCGGCGCCGGCCGCGACGCCGGTGCCGTTCGCCGCCGAGCTGGGGCCGGTCCGCGAGGGGATGCGCAGGGCCGTGACGGCCGGTACCGCGACCCGGCTGGCGGACCTGCCCGTGCCCGTCGGTGCGAAGACCGGCACGGCTCAGGACGGCGGCCTCCCCGAGGGGGAGTACGACAACTGGATCTCCGCCGTGGCCCCCATGGACGCTCCCGAGATCGTGCTGACCGCCATGGTGCAGGGCCCGGGAACGGGCGGGAACAGCGCGCGGAACGTGGTGGCCGACGGCCTGCGTCACTACCTCGACCACCGGCCGGAGGTCCTCGGCACGGGGCCGGTGCAGGCGCCCTGACGGTCGTCAGCCGCGGCCGTAGGCCGCCAGCAGCGGACGGTTCCGCAGCGCCCGGGCGGCGCCCTCGGCCACACACGTCGTGGGGTTCTCGGCGAGCTTCACCGGGAGGCCGAGACCCCGTTCCAGCTCCCTGGGGAGGCCGTCGACCCGGGCGGACCCGCCGAACACCAGGACGCCCTCCGCCAGCACGTCGGCGATGGCCTGCGGTGGGAGGTCGTCCAGGCACGCGGTGAGGGTCCGGACGATCTCGTCGGTGATCGGCCGCACGGCGTCGGCCACCTCGGGGGACTGCACGGTGGCCAGCCGCGGCCGCCCGGTGGCGGCGTCGCGGCCCTGCACGACGAGCGGTCCGTTCTCCTCCGCCGACGAGCGGATCTTGAGGTCCTCCGCCTCGAGCTCGCCGACGTGGAGGTGGTGCTGCTCGCGGAGGTAGCGGGACACGGCCAGCGTCATCTCGTCCCCGGCCAGCTTGCTGGTCCGGTGGGCGAGCACCCCGCCGAAACAGAACGCCACCGCCTCGGCGGTCCCACCCCCGACGTCGACGACCATGTGCACCCGCCGCTCCAGCGGGTCGATGCCGCAGCCGACGGCACCGGCGATCGACCCGTCGAGTGCCGTGACCGGGCGGAGGCCCGCCTCGTCCGCGGCTTCGAGGAGCGCACGACGCTCCAGTGCGGTGGAACCGACGGACACACCGATCACCGCGCGGATCGGGAACTCCCAGACCCGCCGTCCCGCCTTGTGCAGGACCGAGCGCAGGTACAACCGGGTGGTCTCCAGGTCCGTGACCACCCCGTCCTCCAGCGGCCGGACCGCGCTGAAACTGGCCGAGGGGGCGCGACCGACCAGATCGGCCGCGTCCTGGCCGACGGCGAGCACCCGTTCCCGGCGGCTCCCGCCCCGGCGCAGCAGCATGACGGACGGTTCGTCGAAGACGATGCCCCGTCGCGCGTCGCTCACGACCGTGGTGGCGGTGCCGAGATCGATGCCGAGTCCCACCGAGTGCCCTCCTGACCGCCGGGCTGCCGCACCAGTCTGGGGGCGGCAGCGGTGCTCGGTCCAGAGCCGCCGTCGCCGTCCGGAGCGAACTGCGCGCGGTCCGCCCCCCTCCGGTCGGGCGCGGAGGCGAGGTCCGGGCACGGGGGCTGACGCTCGGTGCCCTCCCCGGTGAGGAGAGTGATGCCCAGCCGTCCGGTCCGGGCCCGTTCGGCGACACGCACGGGTCGGCACGAGCCCTGCCGTCGGGCCGTGGATCCTCGGTCGCCATGACGGGCAGGCGTGGACTCCTCGACCTCGGGATCCCCATCGTCACCGCGGTGACCCGGCTGGACTTCCTGAGCCGGCGGGACAGCGTGGCGGCGGTCCAGCGGCCCGCCGTCCGGCCCGTGCACTCCTGGACCGACCACCTGCGCGGGCAGGTCGAACCGCTGGAGCTCGAGGAGTCCCTGGAACTGCTCGACCTCGGCGTCGTCGTCGCCCGCCAGGCCTACGACGCGCAGCACCGGGGCATCCGTGCCGCCCTGCGCGCCGGGGCCTCGTGGGAGCGGATCGCCGCGGTGCTCGGGACCACGCCGCTGACCGCGTGGAACGGCCACCAGCGGTGGATCGAGGAGCAGGTCGAGCTCTTCGAGCTCACCGGCCGGGACGGGCTCGACGACATCGGCGCGGTGGAGGCGCTGGAGCTGGCCGGCGCGCGCCCGGTCGGCCTCGGCCACGCCGCGCGAGCCACCGGTCGTGATCGGGCGCCCGGCCCCGGCTGACGTCCGGCACGCCTATCGTGGGTGGGGGAGGCGCCATGGTGGCCGACATCAGTCTCTCCGACCGGTTCACGGTGCCGGGCCGGTACTGGCACCGGCTCGACGACGGTCGCGTGCAGTGCGACGTCTGCCCTCGGGAGTGCCGGCTCCACGAGGGCCAGCGCGGCCTGTGCTTCGTGCGCGGCCGCGTCGACGACCAGGTCGTGCTGACCTCCTACGGCCGGTCGAGCGGCTTCTGCGTGGACCCCGTCGAGAAGAAGCCGCTCAACCACTTCCTGCCGGGCAGCGCGGTGCTGTCGTTCGGGACCGCGGGGTGCGACCTGTCCTGCCGGTTCTGCCAGAACTGGGACATCTCCAAGTCCCGGGAGATCGAGCGGCTCTCCGACGCCGCCGGCCCGGAGGACATCGCCACGGCCGCGGAGCGGCTGGGCTGCCGCAGCGTCGCCATGACGTACAACGACCCGACGATCTTCCTCGAGTACGCAGTGGACGTCGCCGACGCCTGCCGGGCGCGGGGGATCAGGGCCGTCCTGGTCACCGCCGGCTACGTGAACGACGACGCGCGGCGGGAGCTGTACGCGCACGTCGACGCCGCGAACGTCGACCTCAAGGCGTTCACCGACGACTTCTACCGGCGGGTGTCGGCCGCGCGGCTGCAGCCGGTGCTCGACACCCTCGTGTACCTGCGGCACGAGACCGACGTGTGGTTCGAGATCACCACGCTGCTCATCCCGGGGCACAACGACTCCGACGCGGAGATCGGCGCCGAGTGCGCGTGGATCGCCGAGAACCTGGGCCTCGACGTCCCGCTGCACTTCACCGCCTTCCACCCGGACTTCAAGATGCGCGACGTCCCGCCCACCCCGCCGGCCACGCTGTCCCGCGCGCGGGGGATCGCGCAGCAGCACGGGCTGCGCTTCGTTTCCACGGGCAACGTGCACGACGCCGACGGGGGCCGCACCACCTGCCCGGCCTGCGGGGAGGCCGTCGTGGAGCGGGACTGGTACGTCATCGGGCGCTACCGGCTCACGGACGAGGGTCGCTGCGCCTCGTGCGGCGCCGCCGTCCCGGGCCGCTACGACGGGCCGGTCGGCCGGTGGGGAGCGCGGCGGCTGCCGGTGTTCCTGGCCGGGAGCTGACCGGTGCGCGTGCGCCCCGCCGCGGTCGCCGGCCGGTTCTACCCCGCTGATCCGGGGGAGCTGCGCGAGCTGGTGGACCGGCTGCTCGGCGAGGCCCCCGGCCCGACGGGGGCGGTGCGACCCGCTGCCGTGGTCGCGCCGCACGCCGGGTACACGTACTCGGGTGCGGTGGCCGCGACCGCCCACGCGCAGGTCGCCGGCGCAGCGGACGCCGTCACCCGGATCGTGCTGCTGGGGCCGGCGCACGTCTTCCCGCTCGACGGGATGGCGGTGCCGGCCGTCGACGCCTTCGCCACGCCGCTGGGCGCCGCGGCGGTCGACGACGACGCCCGGACGGCGGCCACAGCGCTGCCCGGCGTGGTGGTGGACGACCGGCCGCACGGCGGCGAGCACTCCCTGGAGACGCAGCTGCCGTTCCTCCAGCGGGTCCTCGGTGCCGAGGTGCCGGTGCTGCCGGTGCTGGTCGGCCGGGCGCTGCCGGAGTCCGTGGCGGCGGTCCTGACCGCTCTGCTCGCGGTCGACGGCGCCCTCGCCGTCGTCTCCACCGACCTCAGCCACTTCCTCGACGAGCGCTCGGCCCGCGAGCGGGACCGGCGCACCGCCGGGGCGGTCCTGGCCCGGGACGCCGCAGCCCTGCGACCGGAGGACGCCTGCGGCTACCACCCCCTGCGCGGGCTGCTGCACCACGCCGCGGCGCGCTGCCTGACCGTCGAGCTGCTCCGCCTGGCCACGTCCGCGGACAGCGGAGCGGACCGCGCCCGCGTCGTCGGGTACGGCGCGTTCCTCGTGCACGGGCGGCCGGAGGACGAGGCGCCGGCGGGCCGCCCGTCACTCAACCGCGCAGTTCCGCGTTGAGCCGTGCGGCCTGGCGCGTGAGGTGGTCGCGCTCGGGCAGGTCGGTCGCCTTCCGGGCGGCCTCGGCGTAGAGCCGTGCCGCGGTGACCGGGTCGCCGTTCCGCTCGTGCAGGTAGGCCGCGACGGCGGCGTGGCGGGGCAGCGCGGGGTCGAGCTCCGCCAGGGCGGCCAGGCCGACCCGCGGACCGTCGGCCTCACCGATCGCGACAGCCCGGTTGAGGCGGGCCACCGGACTGTCGGTGAGCCGCACCAGTTCGTCGTACCACTCGACGATCTGCACCCAGTCGGTCTCCTCGGCCGTCCGGGCGTCGGCGTGCAGGGCGGCGATGGCGGCCTGGGCCTGGAACTCGCCCAGCCGGTCGCGGGCCAGTGCTGCCTGGAGCACCTCGACGCCCTCGGCGATCAGCCGGGTGTCCCACAGGCTGCGGTCCTGCTCGGCGAGGGGCACGAGGCTGCCGTCGGGGCGGGTCCGTGCGGGGCGCCGCGCGGAGTGGAGCAGCATGAGGGCGAGCAGACCCGCCACCTCCTCGTGGTCGATCCCGGCCGCGAGCTGGCGGGTCAGCCGGATCGCCTCGGCGGCGAGGTCGACGTCGCCGGAGTAGCCCTCGTTGAAGACCAGGTAGAGCACGCGCAGCACCGTGGCGACGTTCCCGGGCCGGTCGAGACGGACGCCCGAGACGGTCCGCTTGGCGCGGCTGATGCGCTGGGCCATGGTCGCCTCCGGCACGAGGTAGGCCTGCGCGATCTGCCGCGTGGTCAGGCCGCCGACCGCGCGCAGGGTGAGCGCGACGGCCGAGGCCGGGGTCAGGGACGGGTGGGCGCACAGGAAGTACAGCCGGAGCGTGTCGTCCACGTCCTCGGCCGGCCCGGGCTCCGGCTCGACCTCGACCAGCACCTCGCGCCGCCGTCGGGAGGTGTCGGCGCGGGCGGCGTCGAGGAACCTGCGCCACGCGACCGCGACCAGCCAGCCCTTGGGGTCCCGCGGCGGGTCGTCCGGCCACACCCGCACCGCTTCGACGAGGGCGTCCTGGACGGCGTCCTCGGCCGCCGCGAAGTCGGCTCCGCGGCGGCCGAGGATCCCGATGACGGTGGGGGTGAGGGTCCTCAGCAGGGCCTCGTCCACCGGGCCGTCACTCCGTGATGGTCGGCGGCGCGTGCAGGAACGGGCGCAGCTCGAGCCACTCGTGGATCGGCTTCCCGCCCGCGCCGGGAGCCGCGGACAGTTCGCCGGCCAGCTCCACCGCCCGCTCCTGGGTCTCCACGTCGATGACCATCCAGCCGGCGATCAGGTCCTTGGTCTCCGCGAACGGGCCGTCGGTGACCGGTGGCCGCCCCTCGCCGTCGGAGCGGACCCACATGCCGTCCATGGAGACCGCCTGACCGTCGACGAACTCGCCGGTGCCCTCGAGCCGGGCCGCGAAGTCCTGCATGTACTGGATGTGGGCGGTGACCTCCTCCGGCGTCCACTGGTCCATCGGCACGTTGTTGACCGGCGCCGGCGCGCCGCGGTAGTGCTTGAGCAGCAGGTACTTGGCCATCGTGTTCTCCTCGGTGCGGTTCGGCCCAGTGTGGCCGTGGCACTGCGGGGACGGAGCCGCGCCCGGGTTCTCGACATCCTCGGCGGAGTTCTCTCGGCGGACTCCGAGAACTGCGCGCGCTGCCGGTGTCATCGACCGCGGGGGAAGAACGGGCGGAGTGCGAACGGGGGGCGGAACGGCGTCCAGGTGCCCTCGGCCATCCCCAGCCGGTCGGCCAGCAGCCACAGGACCGCCGGGTTGCAGGCGAGGCCGAGATGGCTGCCGCGCACCTCGACGTTCTCCCGCCGAGCGCGGACCTCGTACCGGCACGACGACCAGGGCACGATGCCGTCGGCCCGCGTGTAGACCGACGTCGCGGGCACGCGCAGTGAGCCGCGCTCGGCCCACGGCCGGGGCATCGCCGCCCCACCGGCGAGGAGGCCGGTGGCGCCGTCGACGATCCCCGAGGCCGTGCGGACCCAGGGAGCCCAGCGCACCACCGGCGTGCCGAGGGTGACCAGTCCGCGGACGCTGCCGGGCGCGGCTCGGGCCAGTTCCTGCGCGTAGAGCCCGCCCAGACTCCAGCCGACCAGGCTGACCCGCCGTCCCGAGGTCCGGTGCAGCCGCTCGAGGTGGGCGCGCAACGTGGAGACGACGCGGCCCGTCGGGCCCCGGTTGAGGCCCAGGCTCCACCCGGACACGTTGTGGCCGAGGCCGCGGAGCGCGGTCCGGAGCACCAGGGTGGCGGGGTCGCCGGTCATCAGGCCGGGCAGCACCAGGACCGGGTGGCCGTCACCGCGGCGGGCGGCCGCGAGCACCGGCCAGGTGGCGACGAGGGCGGCGAGGTCCAGTCCCGCGCGCGGCGGCTCGGTGAGCAGCGCGGCCCGTGAGGGGAGGCGCTTGGCGGCAGGCACCCGGACAGCATCCCCGGCGGCGCCCGGCCGCCGCCGGCTGGCCCCCTGAGCAGACCTCAGCCTCCGCCGGGCGGGGCAGGCGAGGCGCGGTACCAGGCGCCGAGGCGGGCGAACCCCTCGTCGAGGGACACGGCCGGCCGCCAGCGCAACGCGGTTCGGGTCCGTCGCTGGTCGAACCAGTGCGCGGTCGCCAGCTGCTCGGCCAGGAAGCGGGTGAGCGGAGGAGTCGTGCGTCGCCGGGTCGCCGCCCAGACTCCCTCGACAGCGGCACCGACGCCGTAGGCCGCCCGGAACGGCACCCGCCCGCGCGGCCCGCGGACCCCGGCCGCGACGCAGAGCCGGGAGAGGACCTCGGCGACCGGGCGCGGCTGCCCGTTCGAGACGACCAGGGCCTCGCCGTGCACCGGTCCGCACGCGTCCACCGCGGCGATCAGGGCCGCTGCGGCGTTGTCGACGTACGTGGTGTCGATGAGGGCCGCGCCCGAGCCGATCACCGGCAGCCGCCCGGCGCGGGCCCGCTCGACGATGCGTGCGACGAGCTGGGTGTCCCCGGGCCCCCACACCAGATGGGGCCGGACGACGAGGACGGCCAGGGCGGGGGAGTCCGCCGCCAGCGCATCCGCCTCGGCCACCGCCTTCGAGCGGGAGTAGCGCCCGCGGGCACGTCCGGCGTCGGCCGGCCCGGCGCCGACCCCGGCCAGCGCCGCCCCGGCGTGCGCCACCGACGGGGACGACACGTGCACCAGCCGGCCGGCGCCCGCAGTCCGGCAGGCGTCGACGACGGTGCGGGTGCCCTCGATGTTGGCGTGCGCGTACTCCGCCCACGCCCCGGTGACGTCGACCTTCGCGGCCAGGTGGAGCACGGCGTCCTGGCCCCGGGCGGCCCACCGCACGACGGCCGGATCGGCGACGTCCCCCAGCACCTCGCGACACGGCAGGCCGGACGGGCGACGCTGCAGCACCGTCACCTCGTCGCCGCGCTCGAGCAGCCCGGTGGCGGTGGCCCGCCCGAGCATCCCGCTGGCGCCGGTGACCAGGACCCTCACGGTCGGCGGAGGCGCCGGGGCGCCCCGGCCAGGACCCGCGCGGCCCGGCGGGCGAGCTCGCCCCGGTCCACCTTCGACTGGTGGCGCACGTCCACCGGCAGCCGCGGCGCGAGCAGCACCGCAGCGACGTCGACGCCGGCGACCGCCCGGACCGCGTCGGCCGTGTCCGTGCCGGCGAGGCGCAGGCGGGTGCCCCGGCCACGGGACCGGACGGGGCTGCCCGGGGTCCCGGACGGGACGACGACGAGGACGACGACCTGCGCCCCGGCCGGCCCGACGGCGACGGCCGCGGCCGCCGAGATGCCGGGCAGCGCCTCCACCCGCTGCTCGATCCCGACGGGGGTCACCGATCCGGCAGCGGTGGAGATGACGTGCGCGAGGCGCCCCTCGATCCAGAGCCGGCCGTCCGCGTCCAGGTGCCCGACGTCGCCGGTCCGGTGCCAGCCGGGGTCCCGGGACGTCGCCCGCTCGAGTGCCCACAGCGCGTCGTAGCGGTCCTTCACGTGCGCGGCCTGCACGCAGACCTCGCCGGGAACGCCCGGCCGGTCGGTGAGCGGGCCTTCGGCGAGCCCCTCGGCCGACAGCGGGCTGATCCGCACGGCGACGCCGGGCAGCGGCCGGCCCACGCAGACGCCCTCGCCGCCGCCGGCCGCCTCGATGCCGGACAGGGAGACGTCGGTGACCGGCAGGACCTCGGTCATCCCGTACGGCGTGTGCGGGTCGGCGGCGGGGAGGACCGCCCGCAGCGACCGCAGCAGGGACGCCGGGACGGGTGCGCCCGCCGACATCAGCAGCCGGATACCGCCCAGCGCCTCGCGCTGCCGCGCCGAGAGGTCCCCGGCCGTCGCCGCGACCCGCCGCAGCGCCGCGGGGGAGGCGAAGACGACGGTCGCGTCGACGGCGGCCGCGGCCGCGGCGAGCGCCGCCGCGGTCAGCGAGCCCGGCTCGGTCACGTCGACGTCCGGGACCGCCGACCCGATCCCCAGTGCCGGGCCGAGGATCGCGAAGGGGGCGAACGCCGCGACCAGCCGGTCCCCGGCGGTGAGGCCGTAGGTGGTCCGGACGAGGTCGAGCTGGGCGGCGGCCTGGCGGTGCGTGTAGACGACGCCCTTGGCCGGGCCGGTGGCCCCGGAGGTGAAGAGGACGGCGCAGTCGGCGTCCACCGGGCACTCGGCGGGTGCGGGTGCGGACCGGCCGAGGGCCGCCAGCTCATCGAGCGTGTGCGCGGCTCCCAGGGCGGCCGGCGTGGCCCGGCCGGTCACCCCGGTCCGGCCGGTCCGCCCGGCGAGGATGCGGGACCCCGGCAGGCCCATCAGGCGTGCCGCCGCCAGGCCCGCACGGCTGCCGACGACGTGGTCGACCGCCGCGCTGCGCAGGGCCCGGCGCATCCCGGCGATCCCCAGCCCCTTGTCCGCGACGACGACGACGGCACCGGCGCGCCACACGGCGTACACGGCGGCGGTGAGGTCGGCCGACGGCTCGACGAGCATCGCGACGCGCTGCCCCGGGCGGATCCCGGACGCGGCGAGCCCGGCGGCCAGGTCCGACACCCGGTCGGCCAACCGGGACCAGGTCACGGTCGCGCCACCGACCTCGACGATCGCCGGTGCGTCGTCGTCGGACCGTTCCTGCAGGGCCGACCAGAGCCGGCGTCCGGCGCCGTCGGTGGTCGCCGTCGCCCGCCGGCCGGCGGGGGCGGCGTCGAGGTCTGCCACCCACTGCACCACGGCGTCGGCGTACTGCGGAGCGTCCTCGGGCAGCAGGTGCGAGGCGCCCTCGTAGCGGTGCAACCGGGCCCGGGGCAGCCGGCTGCGCAGGTCGGTGAGGTACCGCTCGCCGAAGACGGGGTCGCGGGGCCCCCACAGCAGCAGGGCCGGGACGTCCAGCGTGCGGATGCCCTCGGCGACCGCCTCCTGGACCGGGCGGGACGGGTGGTCGGGCGCGAAGGGGATGTCGGCGACGAAGTCACCGACCGACCGGCGGCGCGCCCGCGACCGGTAGGGGGCGGCGAAGGCGCCCCGGACGTCGGCCGGGAGGGCCGGCCGGGACAGGGCCGTCGTCGCCCGGACGAACACCGGGGTGCCGACGGTGACCGCCGCGCGCACGCCGGGTGCGGAGGCCAGCCGGATGAGGGCCGGCCCCAGGTCGCCGTCGGGCATGGCGACGGCGGTGTTGGCCAGCACGACGCCGCGCAGGCTCTTGCGGTGCTGCAGGGCCCAGCCCAGGGAGATGACGCCGCCCCAGTCGTGCCCGACCGTGACCACCGGGCCGGTGACGCCGAGCGCGGCCGTGAGGTCGTCGAGGTCGGCGAGGCGCTGCTGCAGCGACCGCGGCCCGCGCAGCCGGTCGGACCAGCCCATGCCCAGCTGGTCGGGGGCGACGACCCGCCAGCCGGGCGGTGGAGCGGCCAGCAGCCGGCGCCACAGGTAGGACCAGGTGGGGTTGCCGTGGACGCACAGCAGGGTGCCGGTGGGGTCGGGGACGCCGTTGTCGAGGACGTGCCAGGTGTGCTCGACGCCGGTGGAGTCGGCGACGGTCACGAGACGGGACCACGCGGGGTCCAGGCCCGGGAGCGCCGGCGGGAGGCGCGCCGGCCCCGCCGTCACCAGGCGATCTCGAGGCACGAGGCGTTGAGGCCCGAGCCGATGCCCATGAGCAGCACCCGGTCGCCGTCGACCAGCGAGTCCTGCTCGACGGCCAGCGTGAACGGGACCGACGCGGGGCCGAGGTTGCCCCGCGTCGGGAAGGTGGTCGGAACCAGCGACGGGTCGATCGAGAACCGGTCGCACATCGCCTTGGTGTGCACCTTCGACACCTGGTGGACGATGTAGCGGCTCATGCCCCCGGCCCAGTCGAACTCCGACCCGGCGTCGGCCCAGAGGTCGGTGGACAGCGCCAACCCGGCGTCGAGCAGGCCCTTGAGGTCGGTCTGCATCATGTCGTTGTCGCCGACGCACAGCTCGTGGTGCTCGGTCCCGGCCCGGCTCACCGACGCGACCAGCCGGTGTCCCTCCGGGTGCCGGTCGGCGCGGCCCAGCACCATGGCGACGGCGCCGGAGCCGAGGGTCAGGGTCGCGAACTGTGCCAGCACGTCCCCGGACGTGGTCTCCGGTCGGTTCAGCCGGTCGATGGTGCGCTCCTGGACCGGCCGGGAGTCCTCGCCGTTGACGATCAGGGCGTGGTCGACCTGCCCGGACTCGATCATGGCGGCGGCCAGTTCCATCCCGTTCACGAACCCGAGGCAGGCGTTCGTCACGTCGAAGTTCCGGCACGAGCGCGGGAGGCCCAGCGCGTGGTGCACCGCGACCGCGGTCGAGGGTTCGAGGTACTTGCGGCTGACCGAGGTGTTGATCATCACGCCGATCCCGGCCGGGTCGACCCCGCTCTCGCTGATGGCCTTCGCGCCGGCCATGGCGGCGCCGTCGACGAACGTGACGCCCTCGGCCCACCACCGGCGCTGCTGGATGCCGGCGAGGCGCTCGAGCAGTCCCGGCCTCAGCCCCACCCGCCGGTAGGTGTCGACGAGCACGTCGTCGAAGGAGTCGGAGCTGACCACCCTCGTCGCGTCCGCGATCTGCACGGTCAGGACAGCCGTGTTGGTGAACCGGTGGTTGGCGCTGCCGCTCATGTGGAGTCCGTCCTCGAAAGGGCTGACTCCCGCGCCGCCCTGGTCCACCAGGCGTTACCCGACCTGGACACTGCTATTCCACCCGCGTTCGTCTGCTGCCGGCGCGGGCGGTCGGCCGTCATGGTCCCGCGGTGCGTGCGGCTGCCCGTGCGTCACGGCGCCGTCCGGGTGGGCGGTTGCCCGCGGAGCTCACGGCGGAGGATCTTGCCGGTCACCGTCTTGGGCAGCTCGTCGAGCAGCTCGACGCTGCGCGGGTACTTGTAGGCGGCCATGCGCTCCTTGCAGTGCGCGATCAGCTCCTCGGGCGTGGCGCTCGCCCCGGCCTTGAGGCTGACGTACGCCTTCACCGTCTCGCCACGCTTCTCATCGGGGACGCCGACGACGGCGGACTCCCGGACGGCCGGGTGCTCAGCGAGGACGTCCTCGACCTCGCGTGGCCACACCTTGTAGCCCGAGGCGTTGATCATGTCCTTCTTGCGGTCGACGATGAACACCCAGCCCTCGGGGCTCATGAAGCCGACGTCGCCGCTCTTGAGTGCCCCACCGGGGAGGTTGGCTGCCGTCTCCTCCGGCTTGCCCCAGTAGCCGGCGACGACCTGGGGACCCTCCGCGACGATCTCCCCGATCTCGCCCAGCGGCAGGTCCTGGCCGTCGTCGCCCTGGATGCGGACGATCGTGTTCGGGGCCGGTGCGCCCACCGACAGCGCCCCCGACGTCGGGTCGACCGGGGACGGCGAGCCGAACGGCGTCAGCGTCATCGGGGACGTCGTCTCGGTCAGGCCGTAGGCGTTGTGCACCTGCTTGCCGGTCGCCGCCAGGAAGCCCTGTTCGGCGGTCGGGGAGATCGCCGCGCCGCCGGAGTAGAGCGACGTGAACGAGGCGAAGTGGTCCTTGGTGAAGGCCGGTGCGTTCAGCAGCGCGCTGAACGCGGTGATCGCGCCGATCGTGAACGCCGGACGGTGCTCGAGGAAGGCGTCGAGCACCACGTTCGGGTCGAACCGGTAGGCCAGCACCAGCGGCGCGGGCACCAGCATGCTGACCGCGATGTGCCCGATCAGCCCGGTGATGTGGAACAGCGGCGCGATGCCGAAGATCGCGCCGTCGCGTCCGGCGTGCACCCGATCCCGGTAGACCTGCGCCGTGAAGGTCACGTTCCGGTGGGTGTTCATCGCACCCTTGGGCACGCCCGTCGTCCCCGACGTGTAGGTCAGGAAGGCGACGTCGTCGGGCGCGAACCGGGCCGGTGGCGGTGTCTGGCCGCGGTGCTCGGCGATGAACTCGAGCAGGTCCGTGGTGCCCTCGTGCCGCTGCCGGGACATCCCGGCGAACAGCCGCTCGTCGTCGCGGGTCTGGAACTCCAGTTCGCTGGTGGTCAGGACCAGGCGCACGCCGGTGTCGGGCACGACCTGCCGGGCCACCTCGGCGTAGAGCGCCTCCAGCGAGACGAGCACCGTCGCCCCGGAGTCCTCCAGCAGGTACGCCAGCTCCCGCTGCCGGCTCATCGGGTTGATCGACACCATGATCCCGCCGGCCTTCCAGGCGGCGACCATCGCGATCACGAACTGCGGCACGTTCTGGAGGTAGACGGCGAGCCGGTCACCGGCCGTGAACCCGTTCGCGAGCAGGCCGGCGGCCAGCCCGTCGCTGAGCTCGTCGAGCTCCCGCCGGGTCAGGCTGCCGTCGAAGTAGGCGAGTGCGACGCCGTCGGGGTCCCGCTCGACCCCGGCACGGAACATCGCGAGCGCGTCCTCGAACTCGATGTCGATGTCGGCCGGCTGGTCGCCGTAGAGGGCGGTCCAGGGCCGTTCGTCGTAGACGCTCATGCCGCCCACTACTTGAGAACGACGGGGTTGACCGGCGACCCGCTGCCCTTGGCGACCTTGAGCGGCGCGGCGACGTAGAGACCCTCGTACTGGCGGTCCTCGGCGCAGTCGGCGGCCAGGCGCTCGAGGTCGGCGATCTCGGTGAGGGTGACCCCGAGGTTGCGCATCAGCGCGTTGTGCAGGACCAGCGCCACGCCGTTGTTCGGGTCGAAGGTGACCTCGTTGGCGATGGTGTCGGTGACCAGGTTGGGGATCTCCATGTCCTGGAACCACTGCACCAGCTCCGGGCTGTAGACCAGGCCGGGCTCGTTGAAGCCCTCGTAGAACGCCTCGCCCTGCTCGAAGAACAACTGGAGGAAGTTCGTCCGGACCATCAGGACGTCGCGCTTGCGGATCTCCGTGCCCTGGGCCTCGGCGCAGGCGATCAGGTCCTCGTGGGTGAAGGTCTCGCCCTTGTCGAGGTTCGACTTCCCGCGGAAGCGGGCCATGTCCAGCAGCACCCCGCGGCCGACGACGCCGCGCTGGGCGATCGGCTCCACGCTGGCCTTGTCGAGGCCGCCGACGGTGGTGCGAGCGTCGTACCCGTTCCAGATCTTGCCGCCGTACCAGACGTGTCCGAGCCCGTCGTACTGGGTCGAGCCCTGCAGGAACGCGTTGATCTTGTCGTCGGCGTAGTGCAGGCCGCCGGGGTACTGCGGCGCGTCCGCCGAGTCCCAGGTGGACTCGTCGAGGATCTGCGTCCGCTCCGCCGGGGTGCGGCCCGGCCAGACCGGGTCGCCCTTCGGGTCACCGATCAGCCGTTGCAGCGTGAAGACCTTGCCCTGCCGGACCAGTCCGACGGCGGCCAGCACCTGCTCCGGCCCGAGGTAGTTCAGCGAGCCGACCTCGTCGTCGTCCCCCCACTTCCCCCAGTTCGACGGCGAGTCCTTCAGCAGGTCGTCGAGGGAGGGGACGTCGGTGGGGGGAGTGGTCACGGGTGCCTCCAGGGCTGGGAGATGGCTGGCGTGCCGGGTCCCGACGACTATCGCGGCTCTGTGGTGCAGACCACAACCACGTGCGACATTCGGGGCGACCCGCGCGCGTCGCACCGCCCGCCACCGAGAGGGACGCCATGAGCAGCACGTCACCCGCCCCGGCCGAGTCCGTGTTCACCTACGGAGCGCCGCAGCTGAAGTTCGGCAGCGGAGCCTCGGAGGAGATCGGGTTCGACCTGAGCCGGTTGGGTGTGCGCCGCGTGCTCGTGGTCACCGACGCCGGGGTGGCGGCGACCGGCCTGCCGCAGCGGGTGGCCGACCAGATGACGCGGTTCGACATCGAGGCGCGGGTCTACGACGGGGTGCACGTCGAGCCCACCGACGTCAGCCTCGACGCGGCGGTCGAGGAGGCCCGGTCCTCGGGGCCGTGGGACGCCTTCGTCGCCGTGGGGGGCGGCTCGAGCATCGACACCGCCAAGGCGATCAACCTGCTCACCACCAACCCCGGCGAGCTGATGGACTACCTCAACGTGCCGGTCGGCCAGGGGAGGGAGCCGAGCGAGCCGCTCAAGCCGCTGGTCGCCGTCCCGACGACGACCGGCACCGGCGCGGAGAGCACCACGATCTGCGTGCTCGACGTGCTCGCGCTGCGGGTCAAGACGGGCATCAGCTCCCCGCGGCTGCGCCCCACCATGGCGGTCGTCGACCCGGACCTGACGCTCACCCAGCCGCCCGGTGTCACCGCGGCCGCCGGCATGGACATCCTCTGCCACGCCCTCGAGAGCTACACCGCCCGCTGGTACACCACCTACGACCGCAAGAGCCCGGAGCAGCGGGTGCCCTACTGCGGGGCCAACCCGATCTCGGACATGTGGTCGGAGAAGGCCATGACCCTGCTGGCCGGCTCGTTCCGGCGGGCGGTCCGGCACGGCGACGACACCCGTGCGCGGGGCGAGATGGCGATGGCGGCCACGTTCGCCGGGATGGGCTTCGGCAACGCCGGTGTGCACATCCCGCACGCCAACGCCTATCCGATCGCCGGTCAGGTGAAGGACTTCCACCCGAAGGACTACCCGGCCGACGAGCCGATGGTGCCGCACGGGATGTCGGTGGCGCTGACCGCGCCGGAGGCCTTCCGGTTCACCTTCGAGGCGTCTCCCGAGCGGCACGTGCGTGCCGCCCAGCTCCTCGCCCCGAACGCGGGCCGGCCGACCGGCGATGCCGAGTTCCTGCCGATGGTGCTGACCGACCTGATGCGCGACATCGACATGCCCAACGGCATCGCCGCCGTCGGCTTCGCCGAGGGCGACATCCCCGACCTCGTCGAGGGGACGATGAAGCAGCAGCGGCTCCTGGCCACCTGCCCGCGCGAGGTCACCGAGGACGACGTCGCCGGCATCTTCGCCCGGTCGATGACGCTGTGGTGACCCGCGGCCGGTGTGGGCGGCCCGCGTCCGGGTGAGGCTCAGAAGGGCGGCTCCTCGCCGGCGCCCCCGACCGGCGCCGCCCAGGGATCGGGGGAGCTGCTCCGCCCGGCCCCGGTGGGACCGTCGTCGGCCCCGGACCCGCCGCCGGAGCTCCCGCCGGATCGGGCGGTCTTGGTGACCGTCGTCGTCGCGTAGCGGAGCGACGGCCCGATCTCGTCGACCTCCAGCTCGATGACGCTGCGCTTCTCGCCCTCCTTGGTCTCGAAGGAGCGCTGCTTGAGGCGTCCCTGGGCCATCACCCGGGAGCCGCGGGTCAGCGACTCGGCGACGTTCTCCGCCGCCTGCCGCCACACGCTGCACCGCAGGAAGAGCGCGTCGCCGTCCTTCCACTCCTGGGTCTGGCGGTCCAGCGTCCGCGGGGTGGACGCGATGGTGAAGCTGGCGACCGCGGCGCCCGAGGGCGTCCAGCGGAGCTCGGGGTCGCTCGTCAGGTTCCCGATGACGGTGATGACAGTATCGCCGGCCATGATCCGGTCCTCCGTGTTGTCGGTGCTTCGCTCGGGTGAGCACCTGGAGGCTAGGGAGAGCCACTGACGTTTTCCGGCTCGTCCGGGCCGCGGGCGGCCTCCCGGGCGCCGAGGACCGCGGAGTGTCCCCGGGTGGTGTGAGGATCGTTCGTCGGACGGTGCGTCGGCGAGGGGACGGCAGGGTGGGGGAGGCGCGGACCGGGGCGGTTCTGGAGGCCACGCTCGAGCGGATCACGTTCGCCAACGCCCAGACCGGCTACACCGTGGCCCGGGTGGACACCGGCCGGGGCGGTGACCTGGTCACCGTGGTGGGCGCACTGCTGGGTGCCCAGCCGGGGGAGACGCTGCGGCTGCGGGGCCGGTGGGGAGCGCACCCCCAGTACGGCCGGCAGTTCCACGTCGAGGACTACACGACCGTGCTGCCGGCCACCGTGCAGGGCATCCGCCGCTACCTGGGTTCGGGGCTGGTCAAGGGGATCGGCCCGCGGCTGGCCGCGCGGATCGTGGACCACTTCGGCGCCGACGCGCTCCAGGTCATCGAGGAGCGGCCGGAGCGGCTGGCCGAGGTGCCGAACCTGGGCCCCAAGCGCACCAGGCTGATCACCGCGGCCTGGGAGGAGCAGAAGGCCATCAAGGAGGTGATGGTCTTCCTGCAGGGAGTGGGCGTCTCCACCTCGCTGGCCGTGCGGATCTTCCGGCAGTACGGCGGCGCCTCGATCGGCGTGGTCCGCGCCGAGCCCTACCGCCTGGCCGGAGAGGTGTGGGGCATCGGGTTCAAGACGGCCGACACGATCGCCGCCGCCGTGGGGATCCCGCACGACAGCCTGGAGCGGGTCGAGGCGGGGGTGCAGTTCGTGCTCTCCGAGGCGACCGGGCAGGGGCACTGCTTCCTGCCCGAGAGCGACCTGGTGGCCCGGGCGGTCGAGATGCTGCAGGTACCGGGGGCCCTGGTCGGGCACGGTCTCGCCCTGCTGGTCGCCGAACAGGGCGTGATCCGCGAGGAGCTCCCCGGCGCGGACGGGGAGCCCCCGACGGTCGCGTACTACCTCGTCCCCTTCCACCGGGCGGAGGTCTCCCTGGCCGCGGGACTGCGGAGGCTGGCGGCCGCCGACGCCGACCGGCTGCCGGCCTTCGCGAGCGTGGACTGGGACGCCGCGCTGAGCTGGCTGCTCCGGCGCACCGGCGTGGAGCTGGCGGCCGGCCAACAGGAGGCGGTGCGCCTGGCCCTGACCGAGAAGGTCGCCGTCCTCACCGGTGGTCCCGGCTGCGGCAAGAGCTTCACGGTCCGCTCGATCGTCGCCCTCGCGGCGGCCAAGGGCGCCCGCATCGTGCTCGCGGCGCCGACCGGCCGGGCCGCGAAGCGGCTCACCGAGCTGTCCGGGGTCGAGGCGGTGACCGTGCACCGGCTGCTGGAGCTCCGTCCCGGCGGGGACGCCGCCTTCGACCGGGAGCGGCCGCTGCAGGCCGACCTCGTCGTCGTCGACGAGTCCTCGATGCTGGACCTGCTGCTGGCCAACAAGCTGGTGCGGGCCGTTCCGCCCGGTGCGCACCTCCTCCTGGTCGGCGACGTCGACCAGCTGCCCTCGGTCGGCGCCGGCGAGGTGCTGCGCGATCTGCTCGCCGAGGGCACCCCGATCGCGCACGTGCGCCTCACGCAGGTCTTCCGCCAGGCCAGCCGGTCGGGGGTGGTGACCAACGCGCACCGGATCAACGCCGGCAGCCGGCCCCAGGTCCGCGGCCTCGACGACTTCTTCCTGTTCAGCACCGACGACGCCGAGGAGGCCGCCCGCCTCACCGTGGACGTCGTCGTGCGCCGGATCCCGGCCCGCTTCGGCCTCGACCCGCGCCGCGACGTCCAGGTGCTCACTCCCGTGCACCGCGGACCGGCCGGCGCCGCCGCGCTCAACGAGCTGCTCCAGGAGGCGCTGACCCCCGCTCGGCCGGACCGCGCCGAGAAGCGGTTCGGCGGCCGGGTGTTCCGCGTCGGGGACAAGGTCAGCCAGATCCGCAACGACTACGACAAGGGCGCGAACGGGGTCTTCAACGGCACCCAGGGCGTCGTCACCGCCGTCGACGGCGTCGAGCAGACCCTCACCGTCGTCACCGACGAGGGGGAGAGCATCGCCTACGACTCCGGTGAGCTCGACGAGCTGGTGCACGCCTACGCCGTCACCGTGCACCGTTCCCAGGGCAGCGAGTACCCCTGCGTCGTCATCCCGCTGACCACGAGCGCCTGGATGATGCTGCAGCGCAACCTGCTGTACACCGCCGTCACCCGCGCCAAGCAGCTCGTGGTCCTCGTCGGCTCGACCCGGGCCCTCGGCCAGGCCGTGCGCGCCACCGGCTCGGGACGCCGGCACACCGCCCTCGCCTCCCGCCTCCGCGGCCGGCCGAGCGACGACGACCCCGCACCGTTCTCACTCGCCGTCTGACCGGGCGGAACCCAGCTGGCCGGGGCCCGTTCTGCGGATCCGCTGCGCCGACCGTTCACGGCGCCTTGAGTGGCCCGCCAGGGACACCGCAGGCGTACGCCTGGGGCCGTCGTCACTCGGTACGCCCAGGGTCAGCAGTCCCTCTACGCCCAGGGTCAGCAGTCCCTCTGGATCGACGGCCTCGACGAGCTCATCCACCCGGCGGCGCAGGCCCTCCCACCACTCGTGGAGGAGCCCGTCCCGGCTGGGCACCAAGCCGGGTTGTCGGAGAAGGGCCACCGGGTGTCCCTGAGGTCGCACTCTGTCCCTCGGCGGCCCGTTCAGGGACACCACGCCGGCTCCCACCGGAGGTGAGGCGGTGAGGTGGCCACCCCATCGTCGACGGGCTCCCCTTGTCGATGCGACGGTCTCCGCAAGGGTCGAGTCCCCGCAGAAGCTGGCCTGTTCCGGGGACCGAAGGCGATGTGGCAGAGGTTGGCTCCCAAGCACCGGCGCTGGACGCCGGCGGGGCTCGCCACGACTTGGACCACTGAAGCCCTCCTCTCTGTTGAGGGACCCGCGAGGCCGTCTGCGTCAGGCGGCGGCGATCGCCAGCCCGTGCAGCGGCTCGGCGACGCGCAGCCGGTCGCAGATCTGATCCAGGCAGCTGCCGCACCCGGTGCCCGCACCGCAGGCGTCGCCGACCTCCTCCTCCGTGCGTGCCCCGGCGTCGATGGTCTGGGCCAGTTCGGACTCGCTGACGGCGAAGCAGATACAGACGTACACGGCGTGCTCTCCCGGGGTGAGGCCTCCGGCCACTGGGATCCGGCGGGGGACTCTCCACAGCATCCGGCGTGAGCATGCGCCCCGCTGTACCGATCCGGACGCCGTCCGTGACGAATGAGGACGCGCGCCGGCCGGGTCGGACCGCCCGCAGGGCAGGGCTTGATCGCGCGGTGCCGTCGGTCGGCGCGTCCGCCCAGATCGCTTCCGGATCGTGGCAGGAGGGGAGTGCTGCTCAGCCTTCCTGGCTCCGGACCGCCGTGCTCTCGCGTGTCACCGCCGGCACGGGTCTCGGCTCGGCGGCGTGCTGGCGTCCCACGGCCGCCGGATCAGATCGGCCAGCACTGCCGCCCGCAGTTCGCCGATCGGGCGGGGGTCACCGTCGGCCTCGAGCATCGCCGCCAGCCGGTCGACGGCGTCCAGGCACTCCGCCGACACCGGCGTGGGCAGATCCGCGGCCGGCGTGCTCATCCCCTCCAGGTGCGAGGGGTGGGAGCGCACGTCGGCCTGCCGCTGGGCGTCCTCCCGGCGCGCATCCACGGCGTCGGTGTCGAGTTCCAGGAGCAGCGCCAGCGCCCGGCGGCGCAACCGCCCGGTCGGCGGCCGAGTGGCCTCGGGCAGCAGCCGGGCCTCGATCTGCCGGGCGATCTCGGATGAGGCGTGCGCGAGGACGTCGGCGAGCACCTTCGCCCGCGGCTCGTCGAGGACACCGTCGGCCATCGCCGCCCGGGTGGCCGGCAGGTTGGTCCGGAGCACCCACGCCCGGTGGGCCAGGTGGGAGGCGGTGCATCGGCCGCAGTTGAGCACGACGGCCAGTTCGGCGCAGAAGAACTCCGACACCCCGGGGAGCTCGGTGTCCGGGGCCCAGGAACCCCTTCGCGCGCCGGGGTGGCCGGGCGGCGGGTCGAGGGTGTCCGGGGTGTCGTCGGCGAGGGCCATGAGGAGTTCGGCCTCGTAGGCGGCGTCCATCGCCCGCCGGGCCTGCACCCGCTGCAACTCCGCCGCCTTCTGCTCGCTGCTCAGCAGGCCGACGGGCAGCGCGCGGTCGGGCAGTGGCTGGGCCACGGACCAGTCGAACAGGAGCCCCTCGACCGACTCCTGGCCCCCGATCCGCGTCATGAGGCGAACACACGGAGGGGGTCCGACAGTTCCGGGCGCTGAGCAGGGGATTCGCCCGAGGACCGGTGGTGGGTCGATGTCGGCCGGATTACGCCGCGAGCGAACGACGACACGCCGCTCTCCCGGCTGACCTGGGATCTCGTCTCTGACGCCGCGATGTGCTTGCCCAAGACGGCGCAGATGTGTCAGCACCCCCTCATAGCTTTCGGGTCGACATCTTCCCCGTGTCGACAAGGAGCTCACGATGGCCCTCAACGGCCTGAAGACCCGCAAGCCCACCGGCCGCGTCCCGTGGCCGTGCATCCTCCTCGAGGGCGAGGAGAAGGCCGGCAAGTCCTACGCGCTGGCGCAGTTCTCTGCCAGCACCAAGATCGGCGCCCTGTACTGGATCGACCTCAACGAGGGTGCCGCCGACGAGTACGGCGCGATCCCGGGCACCAAGTACCAGGTGGTCGAGCACGACGGCTCCTACGCCCAGGTGCTGGCCGCCGTCCAGGCGGTGAAGGCCGAGGCGCGCCGCGCGGCCGACGCCGGCGAGCCGCCGGTGGTGCTCGGCATCGACACCGGATCGGCGGTCTGGGACGGACTGAAGGACTGGGCCAGCGCCCGCGCGGCCAAGTCCACCCGCAACCGCGAGCTGCTCAAGCGCGACCCCAACGCCGAGATCGTCATCAGCCAGAACCTGTGGAACGACGCGGGTGCCCGCTGGCGCAAGCTGCAGACGGAGCTGCTCACCTTCCCCGGCATCGTGGTGGTGACCGCCCGGGGCAAGGAGGTCACCGAGGTCGACGCCAACGGCCGCCCGATCGAGGGGCAGAAGACCTGGTCGGTGCAGACCCACCGGGAGTTCCCCTACGCGGCCAGTGTCTGGGTGCGCCTGCGTCGCGGGCGCCGCCCGCTGATCGTCGGCGCGCGCAGCGTGCACGTGGGCATCAAGCCGAACGACGACCCCGCCAAGGAGGTCACCGACCCCAGGACGAACGGCCGGCTGCTGGAGTGGCTGGTCTTCGACGCCCTCAGGTGCGACCCGGGCACCGCGCACGTCCGGGACCTCGTCCCCTTCCACGGCGGCGGTCTGCTCGAGCACGAGCGCACCGAGGAGGCCAGGACCGGCCGGACGAGCCAGCGGAGCGAGCCGGACGTCGCCGACCTGGTCGCCCGGATCCGGGACGCCGGGGACGACGACGACCTGCGCGAGGTGTGGGCCGAGGCCAACCGCAGCGCACTGCTGCAGGTCGACGTCCCGACCGCTGACGGTTCGTACACCGTCGGGGAGCTGATCCAGGCCCGGCACGAGGAGTTCCTCGAGGCGTCGGTGCAGGCCCACCCCGCTGGTCGCCGCAGGGGCGAGGCGTCCTCGACGCCGCCCGCGCCGACGACCCCGGCCGCGGTCGTGGCGGCCGCCCGGGCCGCCGCCTCGGCCGCGGCCGCCACCAGTGGGGAGGACGCGCCGGCGAACCCGCTGCTGGAGGCCTCGCCGACGCCGGACGACCCGCGGGATCGCCGGCTCACCGCGGCCCGCCGGGGCGTGCTCGCCAGCCTGGAGTCCCTCGGCATGACCGACGAGCAGATCGGCGAGCGGTTCGGCCGGCCCGTCGAGCACGTGGCCACCAAGCGGCTGACCGCCCTCGTCCGCGAGGTGATCGCCACCCAGCGGGCGGGTCTGGCCGGGCAGCAGGAGATCTCCGCGTGACCGCGGTCCTGCCCGCCCGCCCCAGCGCCGCCGAGCGGCGGGCCGCCCCGAGCCTGGCCGCGGCGGTCCGTGACCTCGACCGCCGCCGGGCCCGCTCCCGGCAGCGGATGATCGGCGCCTCCGAGCTCGGCGAGTGCCGGCGCCGGGCGGCCTACCGGGTCGCCCGGCGCCGGCCCACCAACACCCGCACCGGGCTGCAGGCCTTCCTCGGCACCGAGCTGCACCGCGGGGTGCTGCGCGCGCTGCGCCGCCAGTACGGCGGGCTGACCGAGGTCGCGCTCCAAGGCGAGCAGGTCAAGGGCCGCTGCGACTGGTGGCACGCCCCGGTCGTCGAGGACCTCAAGACCACGTCCCGGTTCGGGTTCGAGCGGATCCTCACCCGTGGGGTGCCCGCCAAGCACTGGTTCCAGGTGGCGGTCTACGCCTGGCTCCTCCGCACCGGGCAGATCCACGACCGGCGGCTCCCGGCCGGCGACGGGCAGGACGTCGAGGGGCTGCGCATCCGCTACCTCTCCCGCGACTCGGGCGAGGACGTCGTCTTCGAGGCCGACCACGACCCGGCGCTGACCGCCGAGGCCCTCCTGTGGCTCACCGAGGTGTACGCCACCGTCGAGGACGAGGGGGAGCAGGCCGCTCCCCGCGACGGGTTCGGGCCCGGAGTCGACACCATGTGCGACTGGTGCCCGTTCCTGGACCTGTGCTGGGGCCCGCCCGTGGACCCGGAGACCGAGGGCGACGGCTCCCGCCAGTCCCGCCTGACGGTCACCGACGAGGACTACGCCGACGCCGTCCACGACTACGACGCCTGGCGCGCCGCGGAGAACGAGGCCAGGCGGCACAAGGAATTCGCGCGGGAGCGGCTGCGGGGCCGGTCCGGGCCGGCGGACGACCTGTACTGCGAGTGGTCCGGGGGCGGCCTGCGCACGCAGGTCGACAAGGACGCCGCGGTCGAGCGGCTGACCGAGCTGGGGGAGGACGTGCCCACCCGGAGGATCCGCACCCCGCAGACGATCCGGGTCACCCGGAACGGCACCGAGAGGTAGTCATGACCACCGTCTCCACGAGCCACCTGGCCGCCGGGGAGCCGGTCCTGACCAGCGACGTCGTCGGCACGGACTTCGGCCTGCCGCTGGTCCGGCCGACCAGGAGCAGACAGGGCAGCCGGGTGCGGGTCGTGCGCTCGCGCTGCCGGGCCCACGGGGGAGTGGTCGTGTGGTTCACCGACGGGACCAAGACCCCGCCGCTGCACGGGCGCACCAGCTGGATCGTGGCCGGGCCCGGGCCGGGCGCACCCGCACCCGCTCCCGCGCGCGTCGTGGTGTGACGCGGAGGCGCCGGTCAGGACGACTCCCGGTGCACCTGCCGCTCGTCGTCGACGGCGGCGCGGAGCCTGTCCACCGTCGCCTGGGCCTCCATCTCGAGCCCGCCGAAGGTCTCCTCGACGAGCTGCAGCCGCTCCCACCAGGCCTGCAGCGCGGCCGGGTCGGCGAGGTCGGAAGGCTCCAGGGCCAGCAGCCCCCGGATCGACGCGTCGGCCGCCTCGAGCACACCGGAGTCGTCGTCCGGAGACCGTGCGCGAGCCGTCCAGAACACCTCCGCCCACAACGCGGCGACGCCGTGGCCACCGGCCGGCGGCACGCTCTGCGGAAAGGCCCGCCGCCGGTCCCCGGCGACCGCCACGAGCCGCAGCGCCAGCAGCTGACGCACCCGCCGCAGGAACTCCGGTGCCACGGCGACCCGCGCCGGCGCCGACCGGGCGCCCGCCATCCGTCCGTACGCGGCGGCCACCCGCTGCCCGCACCGCTGGGTGCGGTCCCACAGCTCGTAGGCCGTCAGCTCCGCGAGGGCGCCGGGTTCGTCGTCCGCGTCGAAGCCGTCGGTCACGCCGCGGACGCTAGAGCCCCCTGCTGACTCTCTCCGGCCGACGCGCCCGGCCGCGTCGGGGGTCGAGTGGCACGCGAGGTCGATGGCCGCCGGTCACCGGTCGTCCCGCCCCGTCCTGACGGCCGGGTCGGCGTGCAGGTCGATCCGCGACGTCTCCGGCGCCAGGAGGACGCAGACCGTGGTGAGGACCAGCACCGCGACCACGTACAGGGACACGGCCAGGGAGGTGTCGTAGCGGTCGAGCAGGGCCACCGAGATGATGGGGGCCAGGGCTCCGCCGAGGATCCCCGCCAGCTGGTAGCCCATCGAGGCGCCGGTGTACCGGACCCTGGTCGGGAACATCTCGGCGATGAACGAGGCCTGCGGGCCGTACATCGCGGCGTGGAAGACGAGCGCGATCACCGTCGCGAGGGCGATCAGCGCGAAGCGGCCGGTGTCCAGCAGGGCGAAGAACACGAAGACCCAGATCGCGGCGCCGACCGCGCCGAAGAGGTAGACCGGCCGGCGTCCGAACCTGTCCGACAGCCCGCCGAACCACGGGATCAGGAACACCTGCACCGCGGCGGCGATCAGGACCGCGTTGAGCGCGTAGCTGCTCGGCAGCTCCAGGTACGTCGCGACGTACGTGGTGATGAACAGGATGAAGGTGTAGAACGCGACGTCGACACCGATCCGCGCGCCGATCGCGAGCAGCACCCGCGACGGGTACCGGCGCAGCACGTCGACGATCGGCGCCTTCACCTTGGCGTCGTGCTCCTCGACCTCGCGGAACAGCGGACTCTCGGCGATCGTCAGCCGGATCCACAGCCCCACGAGCACGAGGACGCCGCTGAGCAGGAACGGGATCCGCCATCCCCAGTCGACGAAGGCCGACTCGGAGGTGACCGCTCCCATCAGCGACAGCACCCCGTTTGCCAGCAGCAACCCGATCGGCACCCCCACCTGCGGCCAGCTGGCGTTGAGCCCGCGCCGGTGCGCGGAGCCGGACTCGAGCGTCATCAGCACCGCGCCGCCCCACTCCCCGCCGAGCCCCAGACCCTGGAGGAAGCGCAGCGCCACCAGCAGCAGCGGGGCCCACACGCCGATCGACTCGTACGTGGGCAGCACGCCGATCAGGAAGGTGGCGACGCCCATGATCAGCAACGTCACCACGAGCACGTTCTTGCGGCCGAGCTTGTCGCCGTAGTGGCCGAACACGATCCCGCCCAGCGGCCGGGCCACGAAGCCGACCGCGTACGTCGTGAACGCGAGCAGGGTCCCGACGAGCGGGTCGAAGCTGGGGAAGAAGATCTGGTTGAACACCAGCGCGGCGGCCGTGCCGTAGATGAAGAAGTCGTACCACTCCAGGGAGGTGCCCACGAGGCTGGCCACGATGACGCGACGCACGGACGAGGCCTGGGCTGTGCTGGCGGTGGGTGGCATCGGGATCTCCCTTGGAACTCGTCCGCGGTCGGAGCAGCCTCAGCACAGACCCGACCCCGGCTGCGCGCAACAAGGGAGATCCGCGCCGTCCCACCGGGTGGTGCTCAGGACCCCGCAGGCGCGACGTCGTCGTAGAGGATGGCCATGCGGTCGATGAACCAGGTCTTGCCGGCCATCTGGACCGCCAGTCCGAACAGGACCATCCAGCCGTCCCGCACGACGAGGCCCCTCGCGATGAACGGCACGCCCAGGGCACTGATGGCGCCGAGGACGTTCGGCGCGACCCGGTGCCGCGGGGGGACCGGGACCTCCTTCCGGTTCCCCCAGTAGGTCTCGCCCAGCACGCCTCTGGACGCCCAGTGGTCCAGCGAGCGCGGTGGCGGGAACGCCCTGGGGTTGATCACGGTCCACGCGCCGACCAGTCCGACCGGCACGAGTGACCACCAGCCGATCCGGTGGCGGCTCCAGATCGCCGCGGCCATCAGTGGCGGGATGGGCATGCGCGTGTAGACGCTCCACGGATTGGCATGGCGCTGCCAGCTGTCCCCCTCGAGCCCGAATGCCTTGGCCATCCTCGTGTCCAGGGACATGTCGATCTCCCCTTGCGTGCACGCCGTCGAGGTCGTGGTCGTCAGGGTCCTCACCCCGGGTGTGCCGGCACAACACCCTGGTGCGCACCGATGAGGTCGTGCGCGCGAGTCGGTCCTCCTCGTGTGGCCTCGCGGACCGTGCCGGGCCCCGTTCGCGCAGGAGCGCACCATGACCAACGACACGACGACCAACGACACGACCACCCGGGCCACCGGTCCCCGGGCCGAGGCGCTGCGCACCCTCGACCGCCTGGTCGGCACCTGGACCGTCTCGGGCCCCGACGGCCTGACCGGCGAGGTCCGCTACGAGTGGATGGACGGCGGGGGCTTCCTGGTCCAGCACGTGGACCTGCACTCGGCCGGCGAGCACACCCGCGGCGTGGAGTACATCGGGTACGACGAGGCCGGCGGCGAGCTGCGGTCCCACTTCTTCGGCGCGGGCGGGGAGATCCTCGAGTACACCTACCGGCTCGAGGGTGACGTCCTCCGCATCTGGTTCGGCGGGACGGACTCCCCGGCCCGCTTCGAGGGGCGGTTCAGCGCCGACGGCACGACCAACTCCGGAGCCTGGCAGTGGCCGGGCGGGGGCTACGCGTCGACGATGACCCGCGCCGCCTGAGCCCTGCGCCCTCGACGGTCACGGCGAGCCGTCCGGGCAGCCCTTCGCGGCGACCACCGTCGCGGCGACGGCGGTCCGGTGGTCTCGCGTCCACGGTGGGCCCCACCTGGCGCGCGGGCCGTCGAGGACTCGGCCGGCGTCGGCCCCGAGGCGCGCGGTGGCCAGGTCGAGGACCTGCTTCGGGTCGTAGAGGTGGACCCGCCAGCCCCTCGCCTCGGCGACCTCGGCGAGGACGTGCCGGTACATGACGGCGTCGGCGCGCGATTCGTACGGTGGGCGGCGCAGTGCGGCGATGTCGGCCGGGAGGCCGGATCGGGAGGCCCGCAGGGAGATCGACAGGATCGGCCCCGCCAGGTCGGCGGCCAGGCAGTCGAGCGACTCCGCCGTCGCGAGGGCGGCCGACGCCCGCACCTGCGCGACCAGCGACGCCAGGGCCGCGTCATCGAGACGCCGCGACGTGTGCTGGGGCCACGCGCCGCCTTCGTGGTGGATCGGCGCGACCGGGAGGCCGGTCCCGACCAGCTCGATCCGCCGACGATCGAGGACCTCGTGGTCGGCCGACGTCGTCACCGTGACGGCCCATCCCAGGTGATCGGCGACGCCCACGTGCACCGGGGCAGTCTTGCAGGCACGCCCCCGTGACCGGCCCGATCTCGTTCGGGCCGGTGTGGGCGGCGGCACCGCTGGAGCGACCGGCCGGGAATGGCGCGCCCTCGCACACGTTGACACGACCGAGGTGCCGACGCCGAGACCGCAGCCGGTCGTCCGACGTCGGCTACCGTGGTCCCTGTCCACGAGCCCACCGCCGGCGGCTCCGGGTCCGCCCTCGGGAGCCTGTCGAGGCCCGCGGCGTCGATCTCCGGAGATCCGCAGGCCGGCTCGGCGTTCGGAGGACCAGGTCCCTCGCTCCGGGGCGTTCCTCGCCCCGCCCGCGGGACCGTACGGCATGCCGAGGCCACCGTGGCCGGCATTCCAGAGGAGGAGTCTGTGGCTCGACCAGGCCAGCGCCAGGCGGGCGGTCGCCGGACCGCCCCGCGGGACCAGCGACGGGTCCGCCGCGGCGACGTCGTCGCCGTGCTCGCCCGGACCGTCCGTGAGGTCGAGGCGGCGGTCCAGCGCGGCCGCGTGACGCCTGCCGTGCGCACGAAGTTCCAGGCCGTCGCCCTGCTGCTGCGGGACGAGCGGGCCCGCGTCCAGGCCGACGCGGCCGTCAGCGACGGTCATCGGGCCGAGCAGCTCAAGCGCCTGGACGGCATCGCGACGATCCTCGCGACGACCGCGGTGCGCGACGTCGGGCTGCTGGCCCTGCTCGCCGAGGACGCCGTCGCCTCGGACGCGGCCCGGGCGCTCAAGCGGGACATGCTGAAGGCCGTCGGCGTCGAGCCGCCCCCCGAGGAGGTCCCGCCGACGGAGCCCCCGGCTGCTCCCGCCGCTCCCGAGCGCCGCGTCGTGCCG
Source organism: Geodermatophilus sp. CPCC 205506 (assembly GCF_051383635.1). Taxonomy (NCBI): domain Bacteria; kingdom Bacillati; phylum Actinomycetota; class Actinomycetes; order Geodermatophilales; family Geodermatophilaceae; genus Geodermatophilus; species Geodermatophilus sp. CPCC 205506. Next base: position 144,012 of record NZ_JALPKP010000002.1, read on the forward strand.
CAGTCGGTGATCTCCCGACAGCTGGCCAACCCCTTCCTCGCACCCGACTTCTCCGCCGCTCGGCAGCCGGCTCCCCGTCCGCGCCGCCTGGCCGACTGGGAGCTGATCGGACCCCTCCTCAGCTCCTTCGAGCGCGCCGGTGGCGGGGACTCGGCGTGCATGCCCCTCCCCGCGCCGTCGTCGCGGAGGGCGCCGCAGGGTCTGGAGCTGATGCCGCACCAGGCCCAGCTCGTCGCCGCGACCGCCGCCGGTCACCGCAGGTTCCTCCTCGCTGACGAGCCGGGTCTGGGCAAGACGGCCCAGGCACTGCTCGCTGCGGACGCGGCGGACGCCTACCCGCTGCTCGTGGTCGTGCCGAACGTCGTCAAGACCAACTGGGCTCGAGAGGCCGGCCGCTGGACCCCCCACCGCGCGGCCACCGTGGTCCAGGGCGACGGTGACACGGTCGACGGCTTCGCCGACATCATCGTCGTCAACTACGAGGTCCTCGACCGCCACGTGGGCTGGCTCGGCGACTTCGGCTTCCGCGGCATGGTCGTCGACGAGGCGCACTTCATCAAGAACCGGACGTCCCAGCGCTCGCAGCACGTGCTGGAGCTCTCGGACCGCATCCGGTCGCGCACGCCGCGGCCCCTGCTGATGGCCCTCACCGGCACCCCGCTGATCAACGACATCGACGACTTCCGGGCCATCTGGCAGTTCCTCGGCTGGATCGACGGCGCCAAGCCGCTCGGCGAGCTGATGGACGCGCTCGAGGACACCGGTCTGACGCCTGCCGACCCGGGCTTCTACGCCGCCGCCCGCCGGTGCGTCATCGACCTCGGGATCGTCCGCCGGCGCAAGGCGGACGTGGCCGCCGACATCCCTGCCCGCCGCATCGCCGACCTCCCCGTCGAGCTGGACGGGCCGGCCGGCCGGTCGATCCGGGCGGCCGAGCGGGAGCTCGCCCGCCGGATGGTGGCGCGGTACGAGACCGCCGTCGCGAACCAGGCGTCCACCGCCGACGTCGAGGGCATCGACCACGACCTCGTGCGCCGGGTCGCCCGCTGGGAGCTCAAGGACGCGACCACCGCGCAGGCCGGCGAGAACGTGTTCAGCATGATGCGGCGCATCGGCCAGGCGAAGGCCGCCCTCGCCGCGGACTACGCGGCACAGCTGGCCCGCAGCGCCGGCAAGGTGGTCTTCTTCGCCAAGCACGTCGACGTGATGGACGCCGCCGAGGAGACCTTCGCCCGGCAGGGTGTCCGGTTCTCGTCGATCCGTGGCGACCAGACGCCCGCGTCGCGGCAGCGGAACATCGACGCCTTCGTCAACGACCGGGACGTGGCCGTCGCGGTCTGCTCGTTGACCGCGGCCGGCGTGGGCCTGAACCTGCAGGTCGCCTCGAACATCGTGCTCGCCGAGCTGTCCTGGACCGACGCGGAGCAGACCCAGGCCATCGACCGCAGCCACCGGATCGGTCAGACCGAACCGGTCACCGCGTGGCGCATCATCGCCGCGCAGACGATCGACGCCCGGATCGCCGAGCTGATCGACAGCAAGGCGGGGCTCGCCGCCCGGGCGCTCGACGGGTCGGACGAGGAGGTCTCGTCGTCGGCCGACGTGCAGCTCGAGGCCCTGGTCACGCTGTTGACCGACGCACTGGCGGCGGTGCCGCAGTCGGGCGCGGCCTGACCGACGGGCCTCAACCGCAGACGGCGCCCTGCGGGCGGAGCCGTAGCCCGGGCCGGTACTGGTCAGGCTCGACGTCGCGCACTCGACGGTGCGCGGGCGTCCGTCGCCGTGGTCCGCGCCGACGCGGCGCGGCTGTCGTTCGCCGGCACCTCGTTCGACGGTGAGGAGGCGTCGCGGTTTCGGCCGCCGTGGTCGTCGTCCGTGTCCGGGCGACCGTTAGCGTCGGCACTCGCCGTGCGGACCCGGGCGGTGGCGTCCCGCAGCGCACCGAGGACCGTGGTCCGGAATCGCTCGCCCGGGGTCAGGGCGGCGTCGAAGCTCCGGCGCAGCCGCTCAGCCTCCCGCTCGGCGTCCGCGTGGACAGCGGCGTCGTCGGACCGGATGTCCAGGGCCAGCCTGCACAGCGCGCGGCCGGCGTCGGCCAGTGCGACGGCCAGCCGACGCGGGTCGGCGAGCAGGTCCTCCGGCGTGCAGCCGACGCGGCCCGCCAGCCACGTGATGCCCGGCCCGTGCTCGGTCACTGGCCCAAGCGCTCCCCGAGCCACGCGGCCTGCTCGGGGTTCCGCGGCAGCCGCAGGGTGCTGGACTCCTGGACGGGTGCATCGATCGGCACCGCCCTGCCACCGGAGTCCGCCCATGCGACCCCCTCGACGAACGGGTCCGCGTCGGCGCGACCGGTGACCTTGAGCTCCCCGTCCACGAGCTCGACGAGTAGCGCGGCTCCGAGCGACCTGCCCCGGGTGTCGTACGCGCCGCTGACGAACGCCAACCAGCCATCCGGGGCCGTGATCCGCGCGACGCCGAACAGAGCCGCCCCGGCTCGCTCGCCGGGGTCGGCCGTCGCCTGGGTCGACCTCCCGCCCGGGACTGCGGAGCGGCCGGCCTGCGGACCGAGCGGCAGCCCCTCGCCGGGCGCATAGAAGGACGACGCCCGCCGCACGGCTGCGAGGTACGCGTCGTCGTCGGGCTCCCCGAGCGCCGCACGCAGCACCGCGGTGTCCGCGTCGAGGAACGCCTCGGCGAAGGCCACGACATCCGTCAACCGTCGATCAGCAGCCACAGGTCCGCTCCAATCGGGTACGAGCCACCAGGCCCGGCGGGGTCGGTGAACTCCCACGTGTAGACGACGCCGGTGATGCGCATGAGGTCGGGGTGCACCTGCCCCGCGTTGATCTTGGCGCGGATCTCCGCGTCGAGGTCGCGCCCGGCGTCGGCCGCGGGGAACCAGGTGGCCTGCTTGATCTCGGCGAGCGCCGCGGGGTCGAGGAGGGCGCCGAACGACACGCGCACGGTCATGGTGAACGACACCTTCGTCGCGTCCAGCTGGTGGTCCTCGGCCCAGTCCTCGATCTGGGTTCCGATCAAGCGCTCGGCCACGCGCATCACGTTCTGGTTGTAGTGAGCGCTGGCGGTCACCAGGTTCCCGCCGACCGTCCACCCTGACCCGCTGAACTCGTCGGCGATGATGTGCGACCGGTCGAAGCCGTTGTTCGAGCGGAACGCCGGCGAGTCCTGAGTCACCCCCCGACCACGCTCGGAGCTGAAACGCAGGTTCTCGCCCTTCACGGTGATCGCCAGGCCGGCGTTCGTGTCGCGGGTGACGGTGAACCGCTGGCCGGCCTCGGTGTCGTAGGACATGGTGCGCACACCGTTCACGTCCTGGTATGTGATCTTCCTGGGCTTGAACCGATCGTGGTCCGGCACGCGGCCGGTCGGCCAGGCGATGCTCCCGCCACCGGGCGCGCTCCAGCGGAAGGTGATCTCGTTCACCTTGGTGCGCCAACGCTCCTGAACTGTCGCCCCGACGATCGTGGCGGCCGCGATCCGGCTCAGGGCTTCCGTCTTGAGGTTGCTGACCGCGGCCTGGCCGTACGCCTGCCGGAAGTTGCGCTGGACCGAGTGCGGGGGGCTCGTCTGGGTGAAGACGTAGGACAGGAACGGCTCCGACGCCACCGTCCGCTGCCCAGGGGCAGACTGGAAGTAGGGGAGCAGGAGCCGGTGCTGGCCGGGGTCGGCCACCACAGCCTGTGCGCCGGCCTCTGTCCCGTCCAGCACCGTGTCGGTCCACAGGCGGGTGTCAGTCGGCTGGTTACCGATGGTGAACTCCGGGAGACGGCTCCGCCAGCCCGCTACCACGTCGCCGGCACGGCTCGTCCCCTCGGGCGGCAGTTGAGCGGCCATGTCCGCAAGCCACTGCTCGGTGGCTACCTCGCCCTCGAAGATCTCGAACAGCTCGTCCAGCATCGTCGCGATCGAGCGCTGCTGACCCTCGAGGTCGGCGTCCGACGGCGGCTCCACGTCGTCGCTGGGGTTCGTCGAGGCCGCGGCGAACTCGGGGGCCAGCGTGTCGGCGGTGGTGTCAGCCGCGCTCACCGCGCCGGCGAGCGCGTCCAGCTTCGTCGTCGTGGAGCCCTGGATGCCCTCGGGGAGCTCTCCGATCCGCCCTCGCCACTCCGCGATCTTGTTCTCGATCGGTAGCGGCGCGGAGGCGACCATGAGCGTCGCCGTCGCGCCCTCCGTCTGCACGAAGACGCGGTGCGACTCGCCGCCTGCGGTGAACCGGACCGTCGTCCCGAGCTCCTCGTCGTCGCTCCCGTTCCCCTCGTCTTCGTCGCCGCCCAGTCCGAGCGCGCGCAGCAGCGCTCGGCCGCGCTCGGCGAGGAAGCCGATCACGATGTCCATCCCCTGGTAGACGCGGGCCTGAAGCGCGACGATCACGTCGGCGACCTGGTTCGGCAGACCGCTGAGGCTGAGCAGCCCGGCGAAGAAGTCGATGACCGGCGGGATGAGCATGGCCAGCGATCGCTCGACCGCGTTGGCGAGGCCGGCGATGTTGCCGGCGATGACATCGGCCATGCCGTTGACCACCGCTTCGACGAACCGGAAGATGCGCGCGGCGTTCCGGAAGATCCACGCGCACACGTCGTAGATCGCCTTGATGGCCTGAGCGACCGCGCCGGCGGGGTTGAGCAGTCCGATCACCCTGATGACGACCTGTGTGATCAGGGTGTCGACCAGGTACTCGATCGCCGCCTCGAGGATCGTCTGCACGATCATCTCCGGGGTCAGCTGCTCCTTGATCATGTCGACGATGCCCTGCGGGCCCTGCTGGATGAGGAGCGAGATCAGCTGCCAGGCGGCCTCGATGATCGCCACGTTCTGCTCGCCGATGTGCCGGACGAGGATCTCCCGCACCCGCGCCCAGGTGATCCCCATGAGCTGCAGGGCGAAGGAGAACAGAGACGTGGGGGAGAAGTCCGTCGGCATCGGGATGGGCGCCTCGAGGCCGGAGAACAGCCAGTTCCAGAAGCCGCGGAGCATGTGCAGGGCGAAGTTGTCGAAGAACTGCTGGAAGCCCTGCCTCACCCCGGCCATGAAGTTGTTCGCGAAGCGCATCGGGTCATCGGCGATGTCCGCGGCCACGTGCTGGATGCGCGCCACCAGGGCCCAGAACGCCCCCGGCGGGATGTTCACCAGCGTCAGGAGTCCGTTGATGATGGCCTTGACCGGGTCGTCGATGAACGCCTGGATGGCCGCCGCGATCCGGCCGAGGACGCCGCGCGCCGCCTGTCGCCGCTCCTCGACCGCTGCCTGCACCTCGGCGACGGCGGTCAGGGCGGCCCGTGAGACGTCCTGGACGAAGCTGGTCTGCGCCGCGGTGACCTGCTGGCTGAGCCCGTCGAGCATGCCGGAGAACCGGGTGCGCTCCTGGGCGGCCCACTCCGGGAACTGCTCCTCCATCGCGGAGAAGGCGGCGTCGATGTCCTCCCGGGCCTGCGCGATGATCGCTTGGGCGGCGGCCACGACACCGTTGACGTCGGTGGAGATCTCCAGCAGGAGCTCGCAGATGCCGTCGCCGAACTGCTTCTCGGCGCGGTCGTACTCCTCCTCCACCCAGGCCGGCAGGCCGAAGACCGCGTCGCCGACTCCGACGATGAAGCCCTCGACGCCGGAGTGCCGCTCGTCGATCCACGCCTGGACGCGGTCGAGGGAGTCGTGGAACTCCTGCGACAGCCGGGTCAGGCCGGCGGTCCAGCGCGCCATGGCCGTCCGGCTCAGCGGCTCGAGGAGGGCCGTGACCTGCTGTTGGGCGGTCGTGAAGATCGTCTGCGCACGCTGGGAGACCGAGTCGCGGGTCTGCTCCTCGCTCCGCACGGCCTGGGTCTGGCCGCCCGCGACGTCCCCCACCGTTCCGGCCCGGGCGGCCACCAGGGCCTCCGTCGCCTGCGCCTGGAGCGTGGCCATGTCGGCCTGTGCGGTCTCGATCGCGGCGTTCTGCTCGGCCGCCAGCTGCTCCGGGGTCTGCGCGGCCATCTCGCCGAGCTCCCCGCGTGAGTCCCGGACCGTCGCGAACGGGGCGTCGGGGATCTCCTGCGTCACGGGTGTGTCGATCCCGGAACCGGCGATCCGCTGGTCGGTCGCGGCGACGTCGGCGTCCAGGGACAGGTTCTCCGGCGGGATGGGGTCCGGGGCGGCGCTCGCGGCATCGACGCCCATGCCCGGACCGGACGGTTCCGGGTGCTCGACCGGCATCGGGGTCAGCGCCGGCGTTCCGCTCGGGGGGTCGTTCATGTCGGCGTAGCCGGCCTGGACCTGGCCGACCTGTCCTTCGACCGAGCCGGAGACGGTGGCCCCCGCCGTCTGCGCCGCCTGAGTGGGGTCGGCACCGAGCAGGTCGTCCTCGTCGACCGGGCGCTGTTCGGCGATCGCGACGCGGATCCGCTCGCACAGCTCGACGATCTCCGGACTCGGGGCGGGGCGATCACCGAGCGCAGCGGCGAGGCCCTCCCGGGCCCGCGCGGCGGTCTCGGCGGCGGGCTCGGTCACTGCGCCCCGGGCCTCGGCGACGTTCTCCTCCGCGGACGGCAGGTCAGCGGCGGCGCGCGCAGCCCCGCCGGCGGCGGCGGCCACCTCACCGGCCCGCGCGGTGGCGGCGGGCCCGGGCTCGGCGGGAGCAGGGGGCATGAGGAGCTCGACCGTGATCGCGGGCGCAGGTGGTGCTCCTCCGGCCCCGCCTCCGCCGAGCCCGCCCCGGCCGGCCGCGGCCTCGGGCGCCGGGCCGGCACCGGCTGGACCCGCCGCGGCTGCCCCGCCGGCCACCTCATGCCCGGCCACGGGCTCCACGGGCGGCACAGGCACCACGGTCGCCGGCACCGCGTCGCTGTCGGCAGTCGGACGGGAACCGGCGTCGGGTGCCGGCTCCGCCGGTGGCGCCGGTGGCGTCGGTGTCACCGGCCCGACGGCGCCGGCGACCGCCGCCCGGACCGCGGCGTCCAGCAGGGCCGCGGTCTCCGGGCTGTCCGGGCCGTACCGCCCCGGCGCGAAGAAGAGATCTGTGTTCGAGACGAACGCCGGTGCCCCCTCGACCGGGGAGTCGGGGTGCGCACGCAGGCCGGTGACGTCCCAACCGCGCAGCCCGCGGAAGAGCTCGACGACCCTCGGCTCCAGGGGCAGCCCGGGTGGCAGGGCGCCGTCGGGCAGGGCGACGGTCGCCCCGGTGCCGGTGCGGGTCACCGTCAGCCCCTGCGCCGGACTGAGCGCCACCTCGGTGCCGACCGGGGTGAGGTCGATCGCGAGTGTCGTCCCGCGCAGGCTGACCGCCGGGGCGGCCAGGGGTGCGCCCTCCCAACCGGCCACGGACCACGTCGTCTCCGCGATCCGGAGTCCGAGGAGGCGGACGACGCCGCGCATCGTCACCGTGCCGTCCAGGGTCCCGTCGGAGCGGAACCCGGCTCGGCCGGTCAGGTCGACGAACGGCGCGGCGCCGGTGAGCAGCACCTCCCCGCCACCCACCCCCCACTCGGCGTACCGCGCGGTCAGCCCGCCCGCCGGGACACCGAGGTCGACGACGCTCTCGTCGGGCGCGGGCCGGGGGACCGTCCGCAGCGGCTCCGGCTCGGGGGACGCCGGCCCGACGGCCCCGGCGCCGGCTCGGACCGTCGTCCGGGTCGCCGCACCGTGCTCCGACTTGGGGACGGCGGCGACGGGGGCCGGTGCGCTCACCGGACGGTCCGTCCCGCCTTCTCGAACTGCCGATGGATGCCGCTGACCAGGTAGTCCTGGGTCACCACCCACGCGTCGGCCGCCGCGAGGTAGGCCGCGTCCAGGCTCGCGTCCCGGATCTGTGCCCCGGACAGCGGGTACCGCTGTGCGAGCGCATCGAGGTCGACCTCGTCGGCTACCGGCAGCTCGGGTGGCAGCACCGCCCGCCAGAGCCGGACGCGCTCGGCAGGCCCCGGCTCGGGGAACTCGACCATCACGTGGATGCGCCGCTGGAAGGCCTCGTCGATGTTGGCGAGGAGGTTCGTCGTCAGGATGACGACGCCGGGGTGCGCCTCGATGCGGGACAGCAGGTAGGAGACCTCCTGGTTGGCGTAGCGGTCGTGGGAGTCGCTGACCTCGGTGCGCCTCCCGAACACCGCGTCGGCCTCGTCAAACACGAGCAGGCAACGCTCGCGGACCGCCCGGTCGAACACCCTGGCCAGTGCCTTCTCGGTCTCGCCGATGTACTTGGACACCAGCGCGGACAGGTCGACGAGGTACGCGGTCAGCCCCGTCGACCGGGAGAGCGCCGCCGCCGTCATCGTCTTGCCCGTGCCCGGTGGGCCGTGGAACAGGGCGAGCAGGCCGGCGGTGTTGTCGTGGTGCCGGCCGAACCCCCAGGTCTCGACCACCAGGTCACGGTGGGAGATGCGGTTCGCGAGATCGGTGATCCGCCGGCGTGCCGGGCCGGGGAGGACGACGTCGTCCAGGCCGTGCACGGTGGTCAGCGGGCGGGCCGGGAAGTCGGTGGACACGGTGACCGGCTCGGGCGGCAGTCCGAGCACCCACCGCACCAACGCCGGGTCGGCGCGGAGCCGGCCCGACAGGTCCCCTGCCGGGTCCAGGGACAGCAGGCCGGACGCGAGCAGGGGCGCGCCGCTGCTGAGCTGGACGGCGGCCTCGAGCCGGCCGCCGAACGTGCGCGCAGCCAGGGTGCGGGCGACCTCTCCGGTGAGCCCGACCGCACCCGGCCGGTCGGTCAGCTCGGCGTACAACCGGTCGAACTTCTCGTCGACGTGCGGGGCGATCGCGGCGACCAGCACGAGGGCCTCCGGCGCCGTCAGGCCGGCGTCCGCGACGACCCGGGCGAGCGGCGCCCTGCCGCGGTAGCGGGAGAGCGGAGGAATGCCCTCGTCGGGCCCGTCGAGGCCGAGCATCCGGCTGGACGGGCTCCCTCGGCGCTCCTCGATGCGGATCGCGACGACCGCCTCGAGCATCTCCAGGGCTGACCTGAGCTCTGCGGCGTACTCGGCCGGCTGCGTGCCGGTCGACGCGGGCGCGGTCACGGCCGGAACCGCACGGTCAGGACGGGCGTCCACGGCAGGCGGAGGAGGCCTACCGGGTAGGGGAGCAGCGGCAGCACGACGTCGAGCGGAGCGGTCTGTGCGAGGAGGGTCGCGGGATCGTGTCCTAGGTCGAGGATGCCCGCCCGTATCAGCCAGCTGTCGCGGACGAACCGCGCCGAGGACCGCTGGAATCCAGGCAGGAGCGCGACGAACCGGCGCAGGACGTCCTCGGCAGCGACTCGGATCCGGTCGAGGGCATCGAGCGGCGCGAGACCCGCGGAGGGCGCTGCGTCCTCCGGTGCCCCGGCGAGGAAGCGGACGAGCGGGTCGTCGACGAGGCCCGGATCTGCCGGGTCCGCGAGAGCGGCGAGGGCGACGCGGCGGGGGTAGCTCGGCTCAGCGCTCGCGTGCAGATCCACGGCCTCGCGGCACAGGTCGGCCAACCACGGATAGGCCAGCACGACGCCGGCCGCCCGGGTCGCCGCGGCCGGGTCGACGCTCACCGGTACGGACGGTTCGAGCAACGGTCTGACCGTCCGGGCTGCTTCGGCCAGCCGGTCCGCCAGTGCCGGTGGGGTGGTCCCGCTCGACGGCGAACTCCCGCTCGAGCCGGGCACGACGCCGGCGTGCCGCTCGTGCGGCGGGTGGGCGAGTGGGGCCGCGGATCCCCGCGCGCGCGTGACCGGAGGCTCTCGGGGCGTCCGGAGCGATCCCGCGGCGACGATCAGCGCCTGAACGAGCGTCTCGGCCCGCTCGCCGCCGATCCGGTGCAGCACGGCCGCAGCGATCCGGGGGTCGGACAGTGCGGTGACCGCCTTCGGCACCGGTACCGCACCGGAGTCGACTCGTGCGAGCCATCCCGACACCGCCTTCGCGACCTCGACGACGTCCGTCACCGCGCCGGCTCCAGCGACCTCGCCGCCGCCCGACGTCCCGGCGGCGCCGGCCGTCGCGTTGGCGCCGGGCGTCGTGCGGGCGCCTGCCGTCGTGGGCGTGCCCGAAGCTTCGGGCACCAGCCTCCCTGCGGCGACACCGGCACCCCTCGCCCGCGGCCGGGCGCCCGCGGCCAGGGCCGCTTGCCGGATCCCGTCCGCCCACAGCACCGCGAGCGTCGCGTCGTCGTGGTCGGCCGGGTCGGTGAGCCGCACCGTCAGCCGGTCGAGGTCGACGTCCGCGAGGTCGGCCAGCGCGCGCTCGAGTGCATGGGGCAACGCCCTGGCCGCGACCGTGGCCAGCCGGCGCGCGTCCGTTCCGCGGATGCGCAGCCGGTCCACCACGACGTCGGTCATCCGAGCAGGTCCCTCACCGCGTTGAGCTGGGCGTCCAGCTGGTTGCCGAGGGACGGATCGATCCCTGCGGACTTGACCGCGGTGCGCAACGTACTGAGCAGCCGGATGGTGGCGTTGCCGATCGCCTGCGGCTCCCCGCCGGCGGCCGCCTCCTCGAGCGTCGCCGTCGCACGTGTCGCGGCGCCGATGTGCCGCCCGAGCGCGGCCTTGTCCTTCGGCGTGACGAGGGAGGCGAGCCCGTTGGTGAGGCTCCCGGCGAACTCGACCAGGCCACGCGCGACGCCAGTGTCGAGCTGCCTCGGGCCCCGGATGCCGACACCCCTGACGATCACGTCGAGCTGGCCCTCGGCCGTCGACAACCGCTGCTGCATGTCCTCGAGCGGTACACCGCTGAGCTCGAGGTCGACGCGGCCCTTCACCTCCGCCTCGATCGCCCGGCCGACGCCCTGGATCGCCTGGTCCACCTCGGTGCGCCATTGCACGGTCGCCTGCTCGAAACCCTTGAACCCCTGGACGTCGACGGTGAGGCCGCCCACCTGCTTGGTGACCTTGTCCAGCCCGACCTGGTGGACCTCGGTCGCCGCGAGCGCCTCGGTCGCCTTGGCCGTCGCGGCCGGGAGGGCGGTTCCGAGCTCGCGTGCGCTGTGCGCCGCGGGGACCCGGCCCATGGCGGTGACCTTGTTGTTCGTCCCCACCGTGAACACCACCGTGTCGGCGACGTTGAAGGTCGCTCCGGGCTGGTACCCGGGGAGGGCCGTGACCTCGCCGGCGGACAGGACCTGGACGTTGGGCGTTCCGCCGAGGCCCTCGACCTGCGCCTCGAGCGACGTCTTCGCGATCCCGGCGTCCCGGCCCAGGGCCGGCAGCCCGTCGATCACTCCCTTGCCGAAGTAGTCCCACCGGTCGGTGGCGTAGATCTCCTCGATGACGTCGTCGATGTGGGCGTAGACGTCCGGCGGGTTCCAGATGGGCCCGAGAGGGTCGATGTCCCAGTGCTTGTACCAGCCCTCGGGGATCTCGCGGGGCGGGAAGTAGAACGGCACGCACTCCCCGCCGCTCAGCACCCTGCCATGAGCGCAGTAGGGGAAGACCACGATCGGATCGTCGTCGTCGTCCTCGATCGGTGGCGGTTCCGGCGGGGCGTACCCGGAGATCAGTCCCTCGAGCAGGTCGACCCAGACGCCACACGGGGAGGTGCAGCCACCACCGGTGAAGGCCAGGCTGAGTCCGCTGGGCGGTTCCCACGCATGGCGGTACGCGCAGTCCCAGACCCACGTCGAACCCACCAGGCGCACCCAGCCGAGCACGACGCCGGGCCGGGTGCTGCTGTGGTCGCTCGTCGTGGCCATCAGGGCACGGCAACGCAGCAGGTCGAGGGTCGCGAAGAGCACCTGGTTGAGGAAGCCCGCCTTGTATCCCTTGACCCCGGGCAGGTCCGACGCGGCGATCGAGGTGGCCTGGAGCGCGGTGATCAGGGCAGGGTCGATCAGCGGACCCCCGCTGTTGCGGAGTCGGGTGACGAGTGCGTCCCGCAGCGTGACGTAGGACCCCTGCGGCGCGGAGGTGAGCGAGAGCCGCAGCGGCTCGACGCTCAGCAGCGTCTCACCGGCGAAGTCGAAGCGGGGTCCGGTGATCCGGCCGGCGACGACCCGCAGCGCGACCGCGCGCGTGTGCAGCTCGGCGTGACCCTCGCAGTCCGTCTCGCCGCAGTCCGGCGCCGGCTCGGCGACGTCGGTCGCCTCCAGGACGACGGAGAACCCGCCGGGTCCGGCGGCCACGAAGTCGAAGGAGCCGGTGGACGTCGTCGGCGGCAGGGCGACGGTCTGCGACGCGGGGAGGATCAGCGGCTCGCCCACCTGGTCGATCGCCAGGCCGGGACCGATGGTGAGCGTCGTGCCGCTCACCGTGCCGCCGAGCCCGCCGTTGACGCCGAAGCCGGTGAGTCGGCCGAGCAGGCGGTCGCGGAAGTGGCTGAAGGCGTGCAGCTGGTTGAGCTCCGCGGCGGTGAGGGTCTGTCCGCCTTCGAAGACCGGGTACTGGTTGCCGGGCATGGTGTCGCTCCTTCAGTCCTCGCTGGGCAGGTGCCCGACGTCGAGCCGGTCGATGGTGCGGCCTTCGTCGATGCACTCCCAGATCCGGATGCCGTTCGCGTGGTCGATGAACGACGTGATGGAGCAGAGCAGGGTGCGAAGGTCCTCGCGGTACGCGTCGACGGCCTGCTCGAAGGCCGTGACCTGCTCGGGTGTCGGGTCCGGGGGCAGCTGGGGCGGGTCCGGCACGGCGAAGTCCGGGCGGGTCCAGCAGACCCGCAGGCGCACGTGCGCCGGCGCGTACCAGTCCGTGAACTCCATCGCCTCGTGCCGTCTGCGGTAGTCCTCGAACTGCATCGTCGACGGGACGAAGAGGGTGCCGGTGAGCTCCGGGTCCGGGATCCGGGGACCGGCCACCTTGAAGTGCTCGAGCAGGTAGGGGCGAGCGCCGGCGGCTATCCCGAACGCCAGGCAGAACCAGTCCAGGAACCCTCGTGGCGTGCCACGTCGCCGCCAGATCCGGGCCGCCTTCGCCAGGAACGTGCGGCGCTGCACGACTCCCCCCTCGTCCGATCTCCACGAGGCGGGGAAGGCGAAGGCCGCCCAGGTCGCCACCTCGTCGTACACGGTGAGATACGCCTCGACGAGAGCGTCCCCGCCGGCGTCGTACGGCAGGTCGGTGGGCCAGCGCAGGGCCGCGTCAGGGCCGAGCACGAGGGAGAGGTCGTCGAGCCGCTCGAGGTAGGCGTGGTTGAGCTCGTCGGCCAGACCGAGGAAGGCGTCCAGCTGCGCGAAGGACGCCGCGTCGTCCTGGTACACGGCGGGGAGGTGCCGTGCCAGGCGGGTGTAGTCGGCGCTAGGCATCGGAGCACTCCCCGGTCAGGACGAACCGAACCCGCAGGCACTGGATGTCCGCCAGCTCGGGGACGCAGACGGGGGGAAGCGGTACGGACCCGTCGGCGGACTCGACGAACGGCCCGGTCCCCACCTTGATCGCCAGCTTCTCGACGCCCAGGATCGCCGGGTCGGCGGAGATGGCCGTGACGACCTCGGTGAACCGGATGGCCTCGCCCGGGGTCCAGCCCTCCTCCGGTTGGTCGACGCGGGGCCACGGGCCGTCGATCACGGGGCCGGTAGCCGGGGTCGGCCGGCTCTCCGGGCGGCCGGCGGCGAAGTGCGCGGCCACCCGGGCCAGCGCGCCGCCGACGGTGGCCTCGCGGTCCGCACCGACCCGGGTGACGAGCCGGCCCTGAAGGACCACCGGGCACACGTCGAGCAGCGTCGCGCCGACCTCGTCGCAGATCATCCGGCGAGGGTCGAGTGGGTCGAGGGTGTCCTGCCAGGTCGGGTGCGGCTGGTCGACCTCGGTGCCGATCGCCGTGCGCAGGACCTCGGTCAGGAACACCGGCGCGGAGGCCCGGACCGACGCGGACACCTCGGGCGCGGCCGCGCGCTCGACGACGAGTGTCACCGTGCCCTTGGCGGGAACGGCCGTCGTCACCGGCCGGCCGTCCCACCCGATGCCGGCCAGGCGTCCGGGGACCGCCCAGGCCCGGAGCACCTCAGGGTGCTGCCGCGCCCGGCGGGCGTAGTCGACGTCGGTCACCGGCTCGCAGGTGAGCGCCTGCAGCGGGTGCGGCGGCCACACCCGGGACGCACCGTCGGTCTCCTCGAGGCACTCGGGCAGGGTGTGGAGCGGAACGGGGGCGGCCGCCATCGCCACCTCCACCTCGTCCGAGGACAGGCCGGCGGCCCCGAGATCGGCGCGCACCGCGCTCACCGCCTGCAGGGTGGTCGCGGCGAGGATCGCGTCCAGGTGCTCCAGCATCGCGGTGGACGACCGGCGTCGGCGCTCGCGGCGCACGACGGCGGCCAGCTCGTCCGGCCACAACGGGAGTGCCGTGGCCAGCGCCTCGGCGGCGCGTGCATCCTGCGCGGCGACGGTCCCTCCGACGGTCCGCGCGGCGTCGACGGCCGACGCGACGAGGTCCGTGAGCTCGTGCGCCAGGCCGCGCACCAGCCCGGCCCGGAGGAGCGTGACGGCCACCGGGGTCTGCCGGGTCGTGAAGGTGCCGCCCCAGGGTGCCTCCGCGAGGAGGGCCAGTGCGTCGCCTGGCGCGGCGCAGGCCCGGACCAGGGGCTCCAGCACCTGGGCGACGGACCTCTCGGCCGCGCCCGGCGCCTTCCGGGCGAGCACGTCGGCGACGGCTGCGATCTCCCCGGGGGGCAGCGTCGCGTGCCAGTGTCGGTCGGTCGCCGGCTCCCACGCCGCGACGTCCAGGGGCCAGGCCGACGGCCGGGTGGCGGTCCGGTAGTGCAGGTCGGCGAGCCCGAACGCGGCGGCCTCGGCGAGCGTCACACCCGGTTCGATCGCGTTGCGGTCGTTCCAGGTCGTGGCCGAGGTCGCGGCCAGCGCGGCCATCAGCCGCACACGGACGCCCTCCCAGTCGGCATCCGGCGCGACGGGCGTGAACGAGGAGACGGGCTCGGCGCTCACAGCTGCTCCTTCACGGCGATGGTGTGTGCGGCGGACGAGCAGAACAGGCCACGGCACGGATCCACCTCGACCAGCTCGGTGACCACCCCGTCGGGTCCGCGCATCGTCACCGTGTGGACGGTGTCCACCTCTGGCCGGCCGTCGAGGAACGCCGCCAGCGCGGAGCGGAACAGGCTGCGGCCCCACCGGGTCGGCGTCGTGCCCCCGGGGTGCAGCCAGGTCTCGAGCGCGGCGGCGACGGCGTCCCGGCCGGTCAGCGCGGTGATCCCGCGGCGCAGCAGGATGTCGGCGGTCACGGTGACCGGGGCGAACAGCGGGCACAGCACGGTCGGGTGGGCGTGCAGTCCGGTCATCGGCGCGAGCACGTCGGTGATCCGGCCGGCCAGGCTGACCGACGGGCGCGGCTGCGGGTCCATCGGTCGGTCCGGCAGGACGACCAGGCCGACGCTGCCCGCGAGACGCACCCCGTCGGGACCGGTGTGCGGCAGGCACCGCACGGCCGCCACCTCGGGGAAGGCGACCGCGACGATCTCCTCGTAGTCCCAGGAGGTCACCGCCCGGCCGCGGTGCCGGGCCAGCGCGGACGCCCGGCGCCGGTAGGAAGCATCGTCCTCCGGCCCCCGGCCTCGCACGCCGCCGAGGTTGGTGACCTTCTTGACCCCGCTGACGGGGGAGAGCGTGCCCTTGATGGTGCCCGCGGGCAGGGCGGTCGCCGGGCTCGGGTCCCTGGCCGGGTCGAGCGCCTGGCTGGCGTAGGTCGCCACGACGGCGTCCGGTGTCACCGAGGTGACGACCCCGATGCGCTCGGGGGCGTCGGTGACCATCCGCACCCAGCGCCCGGCGTCGGCCGACACCGCGTCGCACCCGACGGCCCAGCCCTCCGGCGCGATGAACCGCAGGAGGCCGGATTCGCGCAGCAGCCGGGACCCGTCGGCGACCGGCAGCGGCTGCCATGCCGCGCCGTCCCACCACTCCCATCGGGCACCCTCGGGGTCGGTGCTCGAGCCGCACGGCGACGCGGAGTCCACCCCGAGGTACACCGACACGCTCGAGCCGATCGCGGCCGCGGGCAGGTCGAGGCCCAGAGCCACCATCCCGGTGTCGCCGGCCGGGGAGATGGACCTCGTGAACGGCTGGAAGGCCCCCGAGCCGACCTGCCGCGTCCTGACCCAGCCGTTGACCGCTTCCACCTTCGTGGCCGCCACCGAAGCGGTCGTGTAGGAGAGCGTGATCCGGGAGACGATCGGGGGCACCGGCGGGGTCGGCATGGTCGGCGTGTCACCGGCCACGGCTCCCGTCGCGAACGCCGCGATCTCCCGCTGGTAGTCGGTCCAGCCGAAGTCGCCCTCGGAGAGGAAGGCGCGCACCAGGTGGCCGGCCTCGCCTCCGACCACCGCCGGCTCGGAGCACGGCGCGCCGCTGACCGGCGCGCCGGTGAAGCCGGTGAGCTGTGCGCCGACGTCCTCGAACGTCTGCCATTCGCCGTCCACCCGGCGCTGCCACTCAACGTGCGGTGGCGTCCGGGTGCTCACCAGTCCGGTGATGCGGTCGATGACGTTCTGGACGCCGGCGGTGATCGAGCCGACCAGGCTGGTTCGCAGATAGCTCATCGACTCGGAGATCTCGGCGGCCAGGTGTACCGGGATGCCGCTGCCTCCGCTCGCGGACGCGAGCGGCGCACCGCCCGCCTGCATCACCTGGATGCTGACCGTGACGGTCGCGAGCTGCTTGCCGAATGCCTCGTCGCTGCGCAGGTAGAGGGCGTCCCCGCGCCTGGCGGCGGGTCCGAACGGCTGCAGCTCCTTGGTCACGTCCAGAGCGCCGTCGTTCAGGTACGCCGCCTGCGGGACGATCGGTGTCCGGCCGGTGACCTGCAGCCTCGCCTCGGTGAACGCGATGGACGTCGGCAGAGCGTGATCCGGCGGGATGTCCGCCTCCAGCCACGGGTCGCCCGTGGCGCCTTCGACGAGGCCGCAGCCGCCGGTCAGCACGACCGTCACCTGGTTGCCGGTCACGTCGCCCGTGGCCTGTCCGCGGGCCCCGTCCGCGCGCGGGTAGCGCCACACCGCCGGGCCGAGGCCCGCCGCCGACGTCGCCCCGGTGAGCGTGACGCGGACCGTCAGGTTCCCCCCGTCGAACGCCAGCACCGGGCTGTACAGGCGCAGCCGGTGGGGTGCGGCCGCGCCGGTCGTCGGGCTCAGTGGATAGGGGTCAGCCTCCGCGACGAGGCCCGCCAGGCCGGTCGGGTGGCCGCCGGGCACCTGGCTCCGGACCGCAGTGACGGTCGCGCCGTGCGCCATGAGCGCGTCGTTCGTGCGATACCGGCGCTCGACACCGAACGCGTCCTTTCCGCCCCGCAGCACCGTGCCCTTCTCGACGACGGCCGGGGCCAGCCCGGGATCGACGGTCGCGTGGGCGACCACCGTGTCCGGGCGAACCGGCAGCCGCGGGATCGCGAGGATCCGTCCGAGCCAGTCCAGGTGCGCGCGCTCGGGGAGGGTGTCCGCGTGCGCGTCGAGCTCGGGGTACTCCTGGGTCAGCGCGGTGAGCAGCGCCCGGTCCGGGTCGCCCGGCCGGGACAGGTCGGTCTCGTCCGGCCCGGTGAACAGGACGTCGCGCCAGGTGTGGGCGGCGTCGTAGGCGACCAGGCCGGCGGCCCTGGCCAGCGCCGCGCGGACGTCCTCGGGCCGGCGGCTCACGGCGGCTCCTGGACGAAGAACGGGATGACCAGGTTGTCCGGCCGGGAGTGCCGGTCGAGGCGGTACTCGATGCGCACGTCGATCCGCTCGTCGGACTCCTCCGCCGGGGCCGCCTCGACCGCGTCGACGATCACCCGCGGCTCCCACAGGAGGAGGGCCCGCTCGACGTCGTGCGCGAGCCGGTAGCAGACGTCGGTCGTCCGGGGCTCGAACACGTACCGGTCGACGCCGGCGCCGAGCGTCGGCCGCATCACGCGGGCACCCACCCCGGTGCGCAGGAGCACCCGCATCGCCTCCTGGACGTGCGCGACGCCGGCGGACGTGGCGAGCACGGCCGCCGCTGCCCCGTCTGCCAGGTCCCACCGCGGCGGAAACGCCCAGCCGCACCCCAGGTGCGGATCGTCGCCGTAGGTCATGCGATCACCACCGTCGCGCAGCCGACGGCGACGCTCGCCCCGCACACACAGGCGTCCGAGGCGCGCAGCGCCGGCCGGCCGCCGATCATCACCGTCGTCGATCCCGCGACGAACGGCGACGACGGGATGTGCGAGGGCGGTGGGATGGGGCATGCGTGCACGTCGCCCAGGACGGCCGCCGGCAGGCCGCCGATCATCACCGTCGCCACCCCGGGACCGACGACGGTCCCGCCGTGGACGGTCGGGTCCCCGACCCGTGCGGCGCCCGGCATAGTGCTCTCCTCGGCTGTGTGGTCCGCTAGTTGATGGTGACGAGCGCGCCCTTGAGGCCGAGCGTCGCGGAGGCCTTGACGTCGAGAGTGCCCGAGCTCTCTAGCGTGGCGGGGCCGGAGGACCTACCCCGGATGCCGCCGGCGTCGAGCTCGACCGTTCCCGAGCTGGCCTTGAGAACGATGTCGCCCCTGGCCGCGGTCAGCTCGATGCCGTCGGCGGAGAGCCGGATCGCGTTGCCCGACTCCCCGTGCGTCAGAGTGACCTCGGAGTCCGCCTCCGCGAGGCGGAGCACGTTGCCGGCCGGGGTCTCGATGGTCACCGCGCTGGCGTCGCCGTCCTCCAGGGTGATGCGGTGCCCCTCGGGGCTCACGACGGCGCGGACGAGGTTGTCGTCGTTGCTCATCGCCACCGGGGCGGCCTGAGTCCCGTTGAACAGGGAGCCGAGGACGACGAGGGCCGCGTCCTCCCCGTCCAACGGCGCGACGAGCACCTCCTGCCCGACACCGGGCACGAACACCGTGCCGAAGCCGTCGCCGGCGTCCAGGGTCGCGAGTCGGGCCCACACGCCGTCGCCGGTCTCCCCGCGCCAGGGCAGCCGGACCCGCACGCGGTTCAAGCCGTCCGGGTCCTCCAGCGACGCGACGACCCCGATGGTGAGCGGCGCCGGCCGGCCGGGCAGGGGCGGCCGGAGGGCCGGCGGACTCCCCACCTGGAACTCGGTCCGGTAGCCGCGCGCGGAGAGCCGGTGCCGTGCTGCAGTCGTGTAGTGCGGCCCGGACATCCGCTCGCCGACGCCGGTGATGCGGAGCCATCCGTCGCAGCGCAGCGCAGGGTTCCCGACCACCTCGCCGTAGCCGTGGTAGTGGAGGAGCGCTGTGGCGCGCTGGCGACCGAGGGCAATGGCGTCGACCTGGTCGGTCGCCGGGAGCGACGCCCGCGCCACGCGTTCCTCCCGGAGCGGCCATCCGGCGTCGGACACGGCCGCGCCGTGATCGACGCGGTCCCCGAGGTCGAGCCCGGTCTGGATCGCGCCGACCTGGGACTCGAGCGCCTCGAGCACGTCGGCGTCCCAGCCGGCACCGACCACCGAGTCCACCGCGCGGGTCAGGTCCTGGGTCAGGTGCAGCTCGGTCACGTTGCGCCCGTACTCGAGCTCGATCGGTCCCACCGGGTCGGCGGGCGGCCGGAAGACCAGCGTGGTGCCCCGGACGTAGGTGACCCAGCCGAGCTCGGCAGCGCGCGTGGTGAGCAGATCCCAGTCGCTGCGCCGGTCACTGACCACCGCCGCCCGCGTGACGCCCGCGCCGGCATCGGCGGTCAGGGAGTAGTCGGCGGCGACGGCGGACACGACGTCGGCGTCGCTGACGGCCTCGAGTTGGCGCGACCGGGGCGGGTGCTCGAGCAGGATGGACCGGGACCGCGCCTCGACCCGGAGGACCGGCTGGCCGCTTGCCGGGAAGTGCGTGGTCACCGCGGCGACCACTCCGGCGAACACCGACGTCAGTTGCGCGTGGTAGCCCAACAGCACCTCCACGTCAGCGCCGGGTGCGAACGGGCCGTCGTCGCTGTGCCGCACGGCGCGGGTGTCGGGATCCCAGTTCTGCAGCAGCAGGGCGAGGCGCCCGTGCCGGCCGACCTCCTCCGCCACATCGATCTCCACGACGTCGCCGTGCACCAGCGGCGTCACGGGCGTCCCGGCCACGCGCACCTCGAACTCCGGCCGGTCGGGTGTGGCCGCCGTGCCGTAGCGGCTCACCGCAGGACCCCGGCGGTCGGCAGGCGGCCCCCACCCTTGTCCTTCGGAGGCAGGCGGAGGACCTGGCCGGCGGCGATGCCGCCGGGGTTGCGCAGTCCGTTCACCGTCGCGAGCGGCCGCCAGAAGGCCGGGTCGCCGTACACGCGGTAGGCGATCGCGTCCAGCCGCTCACCCTCGGACACCAACCACGTCTGGTACAGGTCGGGAGACTCGCGGCGCTCCTCGGCGGCGAGCTCCTCCGGGGCGACGACCTCCTTCAGGGTGAGTTTGACCGTCGCGCGCAAGGGCTCACCGTTCCGGTCGAACAGCTTGTACGTGACGTCGACCTGGGTGAGCACGCCGTGGAAGTCGAACCGGCCCCAGTAGGCGTGCACGTAGTACGGCTGGTGCGTGTCGGCCTGGAACTCGGTGAAGGCCAGCAGCTGGTCGAGCTTCTCGCCGACCGACACCCCCGTCTCGATCACGCCGGAGCCGTCCATCAACAGGTCGATCTGGACCTGGTCCGGCTCCCCGCCGCCGTAGGACTGCTGTGGCGCCGACGACCCGGCCGACGGTGTCGCCTGGTAGGTGTTCTTGCGGGAGAACGCCAGCTCGGTCGGGTTGAGCAAGGTGCGCCACGGAGGCCCGGCGACCTCGGTGAACTCCTGGTCCCGATACGGCTCGATGGTCAGTTTGGTGAGCTGGGTGACGTCGAGCATCAGCAGTCCCACTCCCGGCGCAGCACCTCGAGCACGCGCTCGGTGGCGCGCCGCACGACGACGTCCATCACGTCCTCGGGAAGGCCGCCCGCGGCCGCGTCTCCGCCGGTTCCGCCCGCCGCCGTGCCGCCGCCGGGGCCCCCGGGCCGGGTGAGCACCACCTCGGTGAGGATCTCGGAGATGACGACGGCCATCACGCACCGACCGTCGTCAGGTGCAACCCGTGGTGGGCGATCTCGACCGACTCCACCGCGACCGCCCCGGACTGCGCGTCCAGGTCGGGGCCGGTCAGCTTGACCGGCCAGCCCTTGCGGAACGCCCAGACCCGTACCGGGGCCAGCACCCCCTCCACCGTTGACATGAGCGAGACCTGACCGTTGCGTGGCGCCACCCGGCCGGTCACGAGGTACTCGAAGAACCAGCCCCAGAGCTCGGTCGAGGGGCCCGCGCCCTGGGTGAGCACGAGGTTGGGGAAGGACCCGCGCACCGGCAGCCGGTGGGCGAACCGGTTCTCGCCGCCCTCCGCGTACTCCTCGACGCCCACGTCGCCGGCCAGCCCCGAGCACTTGGAGAAGCTCACCGACGTGATGCCGTCGACGGCCAGGACGAAGTGGGCGCCGATGTAGGGGAGCGGGGACGGCGCCGACACGGGAGATGTCATGGCACCTCGATCGCGATGCTCTCGCAGGCGAACTCGACGGTCTCCACCGCGACGTCGGTGCCGGTCGACTTCAGCCCTGGGCCCTCGAGCTTGACCGGCCACGCGCCCTGGATCTTCCAGGTCATCACCAGCGTGCGCTCCTCGTTGAGGAGGCTGACGGTCACGTCACGCCGGGCCACGCTCCCCGGGACGACGGTGTTGTACCACTCGAACAACCCGTTGCCGGCCTCGGCGGGCATGATGCCGCGCTTGAGCGTGACGTTGCTGAACTTCTTCAGCCCGGGCACCTTGCGCGTGGAGAGAGCCAGGTCCGCTCCACCGCGGTACTCCACGACCTCGGCCTCCATCGTCAGGCCGGTGACCTCGGAGAAGCTCGAGGTGTTCTGCGAGTCCCCCCAGCTGACCTCGAAGTGCAGGGTCGTCAGGGGGTATGACGCGGTCATCGGGTGCTCCTCTCACTCACTCGGACAGCCGCTTGTGGCTGAAGCGGAAGATCACGAACTCCGCCGGTTTGGTGGGGGCGATCGCGACCTCGGTGATGACCAGGCCGAGGTCGATGTCCGTCTCGTTCATCGTCTCGGGGTAGCCGACCCGCACCCGGTACGCCTGCTCGGGGGAGGTGCCGGCCAGAGCGCCCGCGCGCCACAACTGGTCGAGGAAGTTCTCCACCGAGACCTTGATCCTCATCCAGGTGGCCGAGGTGTTCGGCTCGAACACCACCCACTGGGTGCCGGTCTCGATGCTGTTCTCGACGAAGTTGAAGAGCCGCCGCACGTTGACGTAGCGCCAGGTCGTGTCGTCGGTCGCATTTCGTGCCCCCCAGATCCGCGTTCCTCGTCCCGGGAAGGCCCGGATCAGGTTGACCGAGCCCGGGTTGAGGAGGTCCTGGCGGCGTTGGGTGTAGGTCTGGGACAGCCCCACGATGCCCGCCACCCGCTCGTTGCCCGGCGCCTTGTGGACGCCGCGCTCCCGGTCGGTCCGGGCGAGGACGCCGGCGACGAACCCTGACGGCGGCACGGTGCGGAACCGGTCGGAGGAGTCGGGGTCGAGGTTCACCACCATCAGGTAGGGCGCGTACAGCGCCGCGTACGTGCTGGACAGCGTGGTGTTGCGCCAGTCCAGCAGGTCGTCGTCGGTGGAGTAGTCCGGAGCGTCGATGATCGCGAAGCGCCGGTACTGCTCGCAGTGGGTCACCACCGCGCCGACGAGGTCCGCCTGCAGGAGAGGGTCGGTGAACGTGACGGTGTCCGGGCAGACCACCATGGCCGGTTCCTGTTCGGCCTCGAGCGCGAGCAGACCGGCCTTGTAGTCGGCGCTGGTCGCCGGGTTGTCGATCCCGGCCTGGGTGGACACCGCGAAGGCGGGGGTGCTGGCCTCGGAGATCGCCGGAGCGCTGGCCGCCCTCCGTGCGACGGTGATGTAGGCGGAGATGCCGTTCACGACGCCGTCCCGCGCGTAGTACTGCGGGTGGGCCGGGTCGAGAGCGAGACCGCTGAAGGTCTCGATCGCCGTCCCGTTCTCTGCCACCGTGAGCGAGAACCGCAGTGGGAAGAACGCCGTCGAGGTGTAGGCCACGAGCGGGAAGCGGCCGGGGTCGGCGGTGCTGTTCGCGGCCGAGATGTCCGTCGTGGCCGTGAAGCGCAGCACGTAGACCGTGCCGGTCGGGTTGTCGACGGCGGTGATCCGCAGCCGGTCCGTGCCGAAGTCGACGAACTCCCCGACGGCCGGAGGCACCGCGCACTGCACGACGACGCCGTTGGACGCGTTGGCCGGGAGGACGAAGGTCGCTGTCGTGAACGTCTGGGGGAGCGCGTCCCCCGTCGTCGTGGCGGTGGTGGCACCGGTGCGGGTGACCGTCGTCGTCTGCGTGCCGTTGGTCAGACGGATCGCGGTGCCGACCGGGAGGAAGCTGAACCGGGAGAGCACGTCGGAGACGGTCGTGGCCACCAGGTTGATCGCCTCGGTGTAGACCGCCACACGCACCTGCGCGTCGACGTCCACGGCGCCCGCCGGGGAGTTCTGTCCGCCCGGCATGGCGAAGCCCGAGCTGGTGAAGGTCGCGACCGCACCGGTCGACACGGTCGCCCGCGCGTTCGCCATCTGGCTGTCCGCGTCGACCGGGGCGAGGGAAGGGTGGACCGACCAGGTGATCTGGCCGAGCGAGAACGTGGGGGCGCCGCCGGGGATGGTCCCGCGGAACCGGGCGATCCGCCGGGCGAGGCCGGCGGCGGACAGCGCTGCTCCGAGCGGTGCGGTGAGAGTGACCACCATGCGTGGCCCGGTGCGGGCGACGCCGGCGACCACGGCGGTCACCCGCGAGCCGTCCGCGCGTTGGGCGACCAGCAGGTCTCCGGGCTTGATACCGGAGCCGGCGGCCAACGGGATGGTGGTGAGCACCCTGGTGCGAGCGGCGACGACGTCCCCGGCGGCGAGCGCTATCGCGGCGGCGGCGGTGGCGTTGACCATGGTCTCGCTGACGGTGTTGATGGTGGCGTCGACGCTGGCCCCGGCGGAGTTGAGCAGCACGACGGCGTCGCCCGCGGTCAGGCCACCGGAGCTCGTCACGGGGATGTCGATGGTGCCGACGGGGACCGCAACCGTGCCGGACACCTCGGCACGCGCCATCGTGCCCGCGCCACCCTTGGTGTCCGGGGCGACGGTGAGCACGAGACCGTTCGTCCAGCTGCCCGCGGACGTCGCCGTCGCGGTGAACGACAGCGTCGGCGTCGAGTCCTTGACGTCCCAGGCGCCGGGGATGGACGGGTCCACCCGCACCACCCAGGCGGCGGGGCCGCCGTTCTCGAAGAAGCCGTACACCGCCTCGGCCGAGAACCCACCGGCGTGGGCGGGCCCGAAGCTGCGCACGAAGTCGGACCAGCCGGTGACCCGGGTCGGCGTGAGCAGTGGGCCCTTGCGCAGGTCGCCGATCACGGCGACGACGGACGTGGACGCGGCGGCGATCGGCTGCGGTCCCGAGGGGACCTCCTCGATGTAGACGCCGGGTGATTGGTACGTCACGAGCCCTCCCTGGGTCGCGGGTCAGGTGGTGCCGACGAGTCGGATCCGCGTGGTGGCGCGGGTGTGGTCCACGACGAGCCGACGGAGCAGCTCGCCCGCGACCAGCAGGTCGAGCGGCGTGAAGGCGGCGGTCCAGACGACGGGGCCGGAGCTGTAGAGGCCCGGCTCGGACTCCGTGAGCGGAACGGTGGGCAGCGGCGTCG
The DNA here is from genome assembly GCF_051383635.1 of Geodermatophilus sp. CPCC 205506. Taxonomy (NCBI): domain Bacteria; kingdom Bacillati; phylum Actinomycetota; class Actinomycetes; order Geodermatophilales; family Geodermatophilaceae; genus Geodermatophilus; species Geodermatophilus sp. CPCC 205506. The sequence goes on from NZ_JALPKP010000002.1 coordinate 168,554, forward strand.
GGCCCGAGCTGGCGCGGGCGGTCACCACGAGGCCCGTGAGCGGGAGGCCGGTGGTCGGCGCGGACAGCGCGACGTCGAGGGTGATCGGCTCCGGGTCGACGTCCACCGTGATGTCGACAGTGTCGAGCGTGACGTCGACGGTCGGCGTCCGCACGAGCGCGGCGAGTCGCCGGTCCGCGATCGCCACCGTGATGACGGGCGCTGCGGGCGGCACCGGAACCCCGTCACGGACGGTCACGACGACGTCGCCTCCGCGCACGCGCATCGCCCAGCCGTAGGGCAGGACACCGCGCGCGCTCAACGGCTCGAGCACCTCACCGGACGCGGTGTGCCGCAGGCGCACCCGGTGGGCGAGCCGAACCGTCGTGGTCGCGGTGGTCACGGCGCCCCCACGTAGTCGATCCGGTGGGCTCGGACCGTGCCTGCGCCGTCCTCGGGGACGAGGTTCACCGGGGCGACGTCGACGTCGTAGAAGAGCGCCAGTCGAGCCGACCTCCCGAGCGCCCCCCAGATCTGGTTGCGCTCGTCCGCCGTTGTCGTGACGAGGCGGACGGTGAGGGTCGCCACCTCCTGCGCCAGCGTCGGGGACATGAGGGCCGAGCCGACGATCGGCGACGTGTGGAAGACGGTGACGACCCGCGCCAGCCGGGACTGGGCCTCGTCGTGGTCACCGGTGTACGTCGCGAGGTAGTGCAGCCGAAGGGCGAGGGGGGCCCGGACGTACCCGGCGGGGGATGACACCAGCGGCCGGTTGACCAGGTGCGGGTGCCCCTCGACCGCGTACAGCGCGAGCGCGAGACGGCGTGCCGTGGGCTCCTTGTCGGCAGCGGACAGCGAGGAGAGCTCGACCCACGACCCGAGGTCGGGCGTTGCCTGCTCGATGACGTCGACGAGAGTCTCGGAGACCTCGCGGATCACGGTGTGGCCGCCGGCTGGAGTTCGCCCAGCGGATGTCTGCTCCCGCGGTGACCGTGGACGGAGCCGAGCGGGCAGGCGCGGGCCGTCGGACACGCGCACCCGTCGACGCCGGCGAGGTCGATCGCGATGGACAGGGCCATCAGGCCTCGTCCCCGGCACAGGGCCCGATCAGGCCGGCATCGCGCAGGAACCGGTCGACGGTCTCGTGGATCGCCTCGAGAGAGCCGGCGCCGGCCACGATGTCGGCCGCCGGGACAGTGACCCGTGCGCGCAGCGCCGGGGCCAGACCCGGGAGTTCCCGGTGTTCCAGCCACGCGTGCACCTGCACCGTCACCTCTCGTCTCGTCACGGCACCACGAGGTGCGACTGCTCTCCGTCCATTCGCCCTTGCTACGCCCGAGCGATCACCGTGCGATCACCGGTGGATCGCGACGGGATCACGGGACCGCGGAACTGCTCAGCACGACCCCGCCGCGCCTGCGGCCCGGCCTGCGGTGCTGCTCGAGCTGGTCAGCGGCGTGTCGAGAGTGACGTGATCGCCGACTCGATCCGCTCCACGGCCAGACGGCACGACGCCAGGGCCCGCTGCATCTCGCGCAGTGCGCACACCGGGTCCGGGTGGTCGACCTCGAGGGGGCGGACGCCCTCCCGGACTGCCATCGCCGCGAGGGTGGTCTCGATGAGCGGTTCGACCCCGAGGTCGTCCCGGAGACGCCGCTCGCACACTTCGAACTGGCGTAGCGCGTCGGTGCGCCGGCCCGCGTCGGAGTACAGGCGGATGAGGCGGCGATGGGTGTCCTCGCGCAGTGGATCCCGTTGCACCAGGCGCTCGGCCCAGAACATCGCTTCCTCGGCGGTCTTGGCCGTGGCCAACAAGGTCTCGATCCCCGCGATCAACGCGAGGTGCAGTTGCTGACGCGCCTGGACGACCCAGTCGTGGTAGCAGCCGACGAGGAACTCCTCGGCGTCGGCAAGGACCGCCTGCTGGAGCCGGGCGAGCGCCTCGGGATCGGCGTGCGCCGCAGCGGACCGGTTCTCGTCGCTCAGCGCCGCCAGGGTCGACGTGACGTCGACCTCGACGCATCCTCGGGCGAGCGTGATGTGTCCAGCGCGCGATGTGTGCACGACCTCGCGTGCCCCACCGAACAGGGCTCGGGCTCGCCACACCACGGTGTTGAGCCGGCGGCGACCCTGGTCCGGAGTCAGCTGAGGCCACAGCGCATCGATCAGGCGCTCGCGGTGGCAGCTCGACGGTCGTTCGACGCCGAGATAGCCGAGGAACGGCTGGAGGCTCGGTGGGATGTCGATTCCGGGAGATCCGTTGCGGTGTACCGCTGCCTTGCCGAGGAGATCCAGTCGGACTTGCACCTTTGCTGTCCCCCGTCCCGTGAGCCCGGCGCGGCGGCGACCCTCAACGGAATTACTGCTTCGTCCACGTTCCTCCAGCGTCGTCACCAGTGCGTCACGCACCTGGTCTCTCACGGTGATCCGGCGGTCCGGTGATCCGGCGGTCCGGCGGTCCGGCGGCCGACCACACGCCAGGTCTGTCTGCGGCCTCCGGTGGGGGAACGGCACACCGGTGCGGTGGCGGAGGCCGTCTCCGAGCGTTCCGTCACGCCACTCGACGGCTGATCCGAGGCGCGGAGTGCCACGAGGGTCTCACGAGGGCCTCCGAGGCCCTGGAACGTGATCCAGAGCAGGTCGTGCCCATCGTGGGGTCGACATGAACCGCCCCCGGTCGAGACGGCGTTGTCGACACGCCCACTGCGCGGTTGGCTGACGGGGATGGACGCTCGAGCGGGCCAGGTGGTCGTCCACTACGTGGAGCACGGGACGGGTCGGCCCGTGCTGGTGCTCCACGGCGCGGGTGTCGACCACCGCGAGGCCGAGGCCTGCTTCGAGCCGGCTCTCGACGGCGTTGCCGGGCTGAGGCGGCTCTACCCCGACCTCCCCGGGATGGGCCGGACGACCGCTCCCGAGACACTGCGCAGCGCCGACGACGTCCTCGACACGCTGCTGGACTTCGCGGACGTGGTCACGGGCGGGAGCGCTCACCTCCTCATCGGTCACTCGGCAGGGGCGTACTTCGCGCGGGCGATGGCCGCGAGGCGCCCGGCGCAGGTCGCTGGTCTGGCGCTGGTCTGTCCGCTGTTGCCCGGGGTGCGCGACGTCCCGGAGCACCGCGTCGTCGTCGGATCGGGGCTGATCGGCGACGACGCCTTCCGGAGCTACTTCGTGGTCCAGACCCCCGAGATGCTCGAACGGTACGAACGCTCCGTCGCCCCGGCCGCCGCAATGGTCGACCACGCGGCACTCGAGCGGATCGGCGAACGGTGGGCGCTCACCCCGGATCACGCGCCGGCCTACGCGGGTCCGACCGTGGTCGTGGCGGGGCGGTTGGACTCGACGGTCGGGTGTGCCGCCGCCACCGACCTCCTCGACCACCACCCGCACGCCTCGCTCGCCGTGCTCGACGACGCGGGACACGCCCTGCCCCACGAGCAGCCGGAGCTGCTGCGCGCGCTCCTCACGGAGTGGCTCGCGCGCGTCGAGCGCTCGAGCTGACCAGGACCGGACCTTGCCAGGCTGGGTACGACTGCCGGACCGGACGTTCTGGGAAGACCAGGGTTCCTCCGCAGACCTCACGGAGGATCTGCTCGTCGAGGCAGGCTCTGTGCCTACCGGATCTCGTCCTGTTGGACCAAGATCCCGATGGCCTCGTTGACGGGTGCCGAGAAGCCCTTGCGGTGGGCTTCCGTGTCCAGCCTGAGATCGGCGAGCCGCGGAAAGACGTCCGGTTTGCACAGTTCGGCCCAGGGGACGGTGCTCACGACAATGCCACCCGGATCCGGGGGTGAGGAGTTCTGTGCGGCATCATCTGCTGCTCTGTCGTTCCACTTGGATGAGGCAAGCTGAATTGCTGCCACCCTTCCATATTGGGCGCCATACTCCTCGATTACGGCTTCCAGATACTCCGAGGCCCTCCGCAGGAAAGCGCTCATGAGCTCGACGGCTTCGTCGCCGCCGCACAATCGCGGTCGGGAACGCGCCGCCCAGTCGACATCCAGCAGCTGCACGCGGGCGGCTATCAGTCCCTGGGCCTGCTGTCCATACGTGCGGACCGACTGGTGCGCATTGATCAGCAGAGCGGCCGTCTTCACCGCGTTGTGGGTCTCGCGGAGTTCAGCGACGAGTTCCAATCTCTGGTCATGATCACTTCTGCGTTGATCGACGGCCCGGTTGTGAGCAGCCAGCAGCGATGCAACGCCGCCGGCGACGATGACCCCGGCCGCCAAGGTCAGCAAGGCCCTCGGGACCTCGCTCCAGAAGTTCTCTGCATCGACCGAGGGGGCCAGCGCTACGACGGCCGCAGCGATCCCGACCAAGAGCATCGCCACAGCAATGGTCCACGCGAGGAACTGCCAATCGGCGGGGCGTCTTCGCACTGGGTCTCCAGCTGAGGTCTCGAGCTCCCGGCTGACTCCGCCGGCCACGGAGGCGAACGAGGCACCCGGACGGTTGCGAGCAGGCGAACGACGGGCCGGAACAGGCGAGGGATCGGAGCTCCGGCCGGCGTCGAGGCGTCACTGTCGCCATGCCCTCGCGGGCTGCGCTCGCGGTGGTGCTCTCCTCGCTGCGGTCACGGCTGCGGCCCCGTGACGGCCTTCACGGAGGCGTCGTCCATGTCGGCATCCTCTGATGTCGCCGTCACCGCGCCGTCACGCCGGGGTAGACCCTCCGGCAACGGCACGCGGTCACCGGTGCAGCGGGCCTGTCGCCACAGCCGGAGATCGGTCGGCTGATCGGTGAGCGCCTCCGTGGGATGCCCGGGGGGTGAGCCTCCGAGGGGGTCCTGGTGGTGACGCGGCGATCTTGGCGAGCGCAGTCCTCGCGGTGACAGCGCCGTGACGGTGCAGTGACGCGCGCACCCGATCCTCCTGGTGTTGCTCGCACGGGAGCGTTGCCAGCTGACGCGACGCTGGGCCGATCTCGAGAGCGCGAGAGGTGAGGCTGATCTTCGAGCGCGACCCGCGGACAACCGGGCCGAGCACGCTGGAGGGAGTGCCTGTGGGAGAGGTGCGCGACCGTATCGACGCGGTCATGCGGAGCAGACGCGCCAGGCTGCCGGTCATCGAGCGGGAGATCGAACGGTGGACCGGATTGCGGACGGTGCTCTCCGCCCTCACGGTGGCCCTGGCGGAGGCCGCCGAACCGGACGAAGACGGCTCCCCGCCCGTCGTCTTCGACGTCGACCCCGTCGACCTGGAGCGCATCGCAGCCGAGGCACTGGCGGCGCTCGCGGTCACACGCGCCCGGGTGAGCCGGCACACGGTGAACATCGGGGTCAGCGGGCGCGCCCGCAACGGCAAGAGCACACTGCTGCAGTCGTTGTCCGGGCTGGACGACGAGCAGATCCCCACCGGGCGCGGACAGCCGGTCACCGCCGTGCGGAGCCGCATCTTCCACTCGGACACGGCACGCACCGCGCGTCTGACGATGCACAGCACCGTGTCGTTCTGCTCCGAGGTCGTCGGGCCCTACTTCCAGGTGCTCGGCCTGGCCCCCGAGCCGCGCACGGTCGAGGAGTTCGCCCGGTTCGACCTTCCCGCGGCGGTCAGCGACCTACCGGCCGAGCAGGTGGACCGGCTGCGGCCGGTTCTGGCGCGACTGCAGGAGATGCAGGAGTCGCTGCCGTCGTTTCGCAGCCTGCTCACCGGCGAGGTGCGCGAGGTCGGCCTCGAGGACCTCCGTCGCTGGGTCGCCTATCCCGCTACGGACTCCGGCGTCCCTGACCGGCGGTACCTCGCCGTCCGGGATGCGGTGATCACCACGGCCTTCCCGATCTCCGAAGTGGTCGAGCTCGGCCTGCTCGACCTGCCCGGTCTCGGTGAGATGGTGCCCAAGGCCGAGGAGCACCACCTGGCCGGCCTGGAGAACGACGTCGACTTCGTCGTCGTGGTCAAGCGGCCCACTGACACCAACGCGATGTGGTCCGTTGAGGACCAGGCCAGCCTCGACCTCATCGGTCGGGCCTGCGGCGCGGCGGCGGTACGCGACTTCATGACGATTCTCGTGAACACCGGCGGGTGCGAGCGGGTCAACATCGACGCGCTGCTCGACGACATCCGGCGACGGCTGAACGACGGCGTGGACGGCCGCAACTACCAGGTCTGGCAGGCGGATGCCGCGCAGCGTGACGCCGTCGCGCGCGACGTGCTCGGTGGTGTGCTGACGCACCTCGCCGATGCGTTGCCGCGGATGGACGCAGCCGTGGTGGACCGCGCGATGGCGACATGTGCGCAGGCCCGGCAAGAGCTGCTCGCCTGCACGCAACGCCTGCTCACGACGGTGAGGTCGATAGCCCGGCCCACCGCTGTCGAAGAGCTGATCAAGCGCGCTGACGCCGTTCAGGACGAGATTCTCGTCGGCGTGCAGGACTGGGTGGAGGAGCTGCGCGGCCGCACCGGTGACACGTACGAGGACGAGGAGTTCCTGGAACGCGTCGACCACCTGTGCGACGAGATCCGCGGCTGGGCGATGGACGGCTTCGGCCAGGGCCGCACCGCCTGGGTAGAGCGGGCGCACCTCGACATGCGCAAGGCGGGGGCCGCTGCGAAGGTCTCCACGGACGCGCTGAACGGGGTGCGCAACGAGATCGCCCGGCGGTTCAGCGGCATCGATGACGTGCTCCTGCAGCGCCGGGAGGAGTTCTGGCGCGGCCTCGCCGAGGCCTTGAGCCCGCGCCTGAGTGGCCTCCTCGTGGGCGGGACCGGGCAGGAGGCGCTGACCAACCTCGCACGGGCCCTGCGCGAGGCACCCGACCCGTGCCCACAGCTCGCCCACAGCGTCGACGTCGCCCTCGACGTGCGGCTGGACTACCGCACGCGACTGCTGCCCCGGATGCGGCGGTTGCTCGACATCCTGCGACCCGAAGGCATCGACCCTGGGACGGGCAACATCCGCGCCCCGCTCGTGGTCCCGACCACGGCCGCGGGGGCCGAGGACCTCTACACCGAGATCGTCGAGCTCGCCCGCCAGGCGATCTACGAAGGCGGACGGCTGCTGCAGGAGGAAACCCAGACGATGGCGTTGGTCCTGTTGGCGTACGCGGAGCAGTTCGAGGACATGGTGATCCGCTCCGCGAGTTCGAACGCCGAGTTCCGCAGGCTCGTCGACGCCTATCGGGACGAGCTGTGGCCCGAGGAGCGCAGCGGCCCCGCGACCGCGACCGCGAAGGTGCAGCGTGTGGTGGGGCTCCTCCAGGCGGTGGTCACCGCTCTCGGCGGGGATCCCGGCATCCGGCGGGAGGTGGCGGCATGACCCCGTCGTTCCGCGTCGCCGTCACCGGGCCCAGCCGCGTCGGCAAGACCACCCTCCTCACCGCAGTGCTGAGCGACACGGACGCGCTGCTCACCGGCACCCCGGTCTCTGTGACGATGGACGAGCCCACACGCAACCGGGTCCGCAAGCAGCAGCGGGATCTGCGACGGGCCATCGAGGTCGGGGAGTTCGACGCCGCCGCGCTGGGCGGCACCCAGTCGGTGAGCCGCTACCGGGTGGCGTTGCAGGCCGAGGGCGATGAGTCGATCGAGGTTCCGTTCGAGCTGCTCGACTACCCGGGCCAGTGGCTCGACCCGGAGGTGCGGGCTCAGAACCCGCAGGCCAAGGAGGCCTGGCCCGGCTATCTGGACCACGTCCGCAACAGCATCATGCTGCTCGTCCCCATCGACGCCGCGGTGCTGATGGAGGCAGTCCTGCCTCGGCAGCGGGCCGCCGTCGGTGAGCTGCTCGCGCTGCTCGACGTCGAGGAGGTGGGACGGACCTGGGCCAAGGGCCGCTTGACCACGGACAAGGAGGACGAACCGGCGGTGGTCGTGCTCGCCCCGCTGAAGTGCGAGAAGTACTTCAGCGACAACGGCGGCCACGGGCAGGACGAGGCACGGTTGCGGGAGAAGGTCAAGGAGCGCTACGGCCGACTCCTCGAGATCATCGCTGCGGAGACGAGAGAGCGACCTCAACCCGTCCGCGTCGTCTACGCACCCGTCGACACGTATGGCTGCGTGGAGCTGATGGAGGCCCGCTGGCACAACGTCTCCGGCCACGACCTCCCCGACTTCACCGCGCACTACCGCTTCCGGGGCCGGCCGCCGCGCATCAGCGTCCGCGCCGCAGGCACGGTGATGCAGGAACTCGCTCGTGCCGTGCTCGCCGGGCAGGAGGCAGCCGAAGCCGAGCAGCAGAAGACGACACAGGGCGCCTACGACCGGCACGTGGCGCGCAAGGCCGAAGCCAAGGGCTTCTGGGGCACCATCGAGTACTACCTCTCCGGTGAGGCTGGTTCCGTCAATGAGGGGATCCAGACGAGTGCATCGGAGCTCGCCCGTATCAGCCTGCGCCGGGGGCAGCTGACGGACGCGACCAAGAAGCTCGTGGCCGCGCCCATCGACCGGCGCGTCGAGATCTGGAGCGGTGACGGTCCCCGATGACCGCTCACCTCATGACCCGAGGCACCGCCCGTCGCCTCGACTACCGGTTCCTCGGTGGTGGGCCACCGCGGCGGTGGTGGGCCCCACTGGACGACCTGGTCGTGCTCGAGCGGCCCGCCGTCCTCGTGCACGGCGGTCCGGGCCACGGTGGCGTGCTGCTCAGCGGTGTCCCTTCGGCGCGCCGGGACGTCATCGGGACGGCGATCCGGTTCACCATCGTCGTGGACGATCCCGATCCCGCCCTGCTCGCCCGCCTGGTCGCGGCCGGGTTGGACGCGCACCGACGGGCGGCGCTGGGCGCCAGGTTGGACGCCGCGTTCCCGGCCGACCTCGTCGACAGCGCCGTCGGTGGGAACGCCATCGACGAGGATGCGGTGTGCGGGGAGGAGTTCGGTTCCTGGTTGAGCCGCACCTTGGCCGACGCCGACGCCGACGCCGACGCCGACGCCGACGCAGGTCCCGGGCCTGCGGCCGAGTCAGCACCGCAACCGAGGCGGTCCTGGATCGGGTCGGCCGACGACGCCGACGCCGTGGCCGCGTTCCGGGCGAGGGTCGCCCAGCTCGGCGCCGGCATGCCGGGATGGGCCTTCACAACCGCGGCGCTCACGTCGGTCGACGGTGCCCGGCGTGCCGTCGCGTCGCTCGACCGGCCGGTGGCAGTCCTCCTCGACGAGGGCGGGCCGTCCACGATGATCGACCTCGACCCGGGAAAAGCGGAGGCCGGCCCTCCGGCCGGCCTGTCACCGCAGCTCCGTCATCGGAAGATCCTCGTCGGGGCGCTGGCCCTGGCGGTGGGAGTGATCGTGCTGGTGGTGGTGCTGGTCCGGTGGTCACCGTCGCCGGCCCCGCCCCCTCCGGCACCGCCGGGCAGCTCGGCTCCGGCCTCGACCGCGCCCTCGACGACGGCTCCACCTTCGACGTCGTTGTCGACGTCCACACCGCCGGCGGGCGGACGTGGTCCGAGTCCATCCGGTTGAGTCCGCCCCTGGTCGTGGGAGAGCTCATGGACCCGGGCAGTGCGCCCAGGCGGGTGGAAGGTCGCGTCGTGGGGTTCCGCGGTCCTCTTGAACGGGCGAGCCAACTCGTCTCGGTCCTGCCCAATCCCCTCGGCATGCGCGACCGGGCGATTCAGCTGGTCCCCGGCATGGCGAATCCCCGGTGGGGCTGTCTGCTCATCCAGATCAACGACGAACGTGCTCTCGTCGACTTCGCAGGAGCGGCATGGAGCCCACGAGTCACGTCTACATGTCCGCTCCGTGTCGTCCGCATGGAGCCCGACCCCGTGCGATGGCTCCGGAACTACCTGTCCAACGCCGGACGCAGGCTGGACGCCCAGTCGTCGGTCGCCGATGCACCGACCGCTGACATCGCATGGGAGCTCGCCCGGCTGAGCGTCCTCTTCGATGAGGTCGACGGGGCCACCCGAGCCGTCCGACAGGGTCTCGAGCACCTGCGGGCGTCGCACGGAACCTCTGCGAACGCCGATGACCTGCGGCTGCTGTACAAGCTGCTTCGCAGGTGCACGTTCGACGACGCCGCGGCGGACCTGCGCGCGTACCTCGACGACCTGCCCCGGTAGGTCAACGGCCCCGAGACGTCTCAGGGCGTCATGTCCGCTCACGCCTGACGCGCGCTGAGCCCGCCCGTTCCGCCGGCCAGACCCTCTTCCCCTCAGTGCCCCGAAGGTGCCGCCGCGGCCCGGTACTGCCGCCAACCGCCGTGGGCAGTGATGTCCGGGTGCGCCTCGGCCAGGTCCCGGGCGTAGAGGATGCCGGGCACCATCCGCCCGTCGGCCAGCTGCACCGGACCCCGGTAGAGGCCGGGTGGTTCGTTCTCGACGACCTTCAGCAGCACCTCGGTGGGCACCTGGTAGAGCTCGCCGGCGATCGAGGCCCCGTCTTCGTCCTCACCGACCTCGTACATGCCGGGATGCTCATCGCGGATGCTGTGCAGCCGGTACCTCGGCGCGGTGGCCGTCTCCTCCAGCAGCTCCGCGCCCACGAGGTTGCCGTGCAGTTCCAGCCCCCGCATCAGGGTGCCGTTGACGAACAGGAGCTCGTCGTCGACCGCCCGGTCGACCTCCCGGCGCGACAACCACCCGAACCCGCCCAGGATCAGCGCCAGGAAGACGTACCCGAGACTGACGCCGGGGGAGGCGTTCCAGCCCACCTCGTCGGCATTGATCAGCCCGACGAACGACAGCCCGGCGCCGATCCCGGCGGCGATCGCGGCGGCGTACATCCGCCGGTCGATCACGAAGCAGGCGATGGCGCCGAGGACGATGCCGACCAGCACCGCGCCCTGCCCGAGCAGTCTCAGGCCGTCGTAGACGACGCCGCCGTCGACGAGTGCGCCGACCCCGACGGCCTGGGCACTGGTGCCGGCCGCCGCCAGCGCGTTGTCGATCAGCCCGGTGGCCCACTGCGCCAGGCTCGGGATCATGGCCAGCACGATGGCCGGGGCGTACCGCCGGGCGCTGACGTTGAACGCCTGCGCGCCGATCACCAGGCCGATGTAGAGGAGCACGGGGACGAGCGCCTGCATGGGGAAGAGCGCCAGGAACGTGCCGACCAGACCGGTGAAGCACACGACGGCGACGACGATGCCGGTCACCAGGGAGTAGCCGATCCGCCCGCCGACCTGCTTCCAGCCGGGGTGGCCGATGTAGACCGCCGGCGGGAAGGGGGAGCCGAGGAACGAGCCGACGATCGCGCCGAGACCGTCGGCGGACAGCACCTGGCGAGTCGAGTACCGGTCGCCGGCAGCGGCGGCCGACTCGACGTTGGTCATGCCCTCGGTGAAGTTGTAGACGCCGAGCGGGATCGCCGAGGCCAGCAGTGGCGTGATGTCCTCGAGGCCGGTGAGCACGTCACCCGTGGGGAACGGCAGGCTCACCGCGAGGTTGGAGATCGACTCGCCCACCGCGCTCGGCTCGAGGATGCCGCTCCAGCCGGCGAGCACCGCGATCCACGCGACCGCCGTGGCGAAGAGGACGGCCACCAGCCCGACGGGGGCGTCCCCCGGCATCTTCCGGCCGCCGAGCCAGCCCACGAGGATGAAGGCCAGGGCGATGAAGGCGATCCACGGCGCCTGCCACATCTGGGCGGCGGGGTTCATCGAGATGAACGTGATGGAGATGCCGGCCAGCGCGCCCAGCAGTGCCGCGCGCGGGGTCACCTTCCGGATCCACGGGCCGAAGAAGGCCCCGATCAGCACGATGCACCCGATGATGAACGCCCAGGCGAGCCCGGCGCGCCACGCGGTCAGCGCGTTCCCCGACCCGATGGCCACGGGCAGCATGACGACGAAGACCACGATGAAGGTGTGCGGCACGCTGGGGCCGTACGGCAGCGCGGTCACGTCGCCGCGGCTCTCCCGCCGGGCCAACCGGCGGGCGAGGACGGCGTACCAGATGTTGCCCAGCGGCAGGGCGATGCCCAGGGCCGGCAGGATGCGGCCGTACACCGTCTCGCTCGGGATCTGGACGACGGCCAGGCAGAGGCCGGTCAGCACGATCACGTTGAGCAGCACGTTGGTGCCGAGGCCGAACAGGCCGTTCCAGTCACCTTTCACCCACCACCTGGGGCCGGCGGTCGGCGACACGGTGGGCGACGAGTTCCTGCTCATGACGGGCCCTTCGACGGAACGGGGATGCGGTCGAGGGAAGCGAGCAGGTCCGCGGACGTCGACACCCAGCCGACGATCGCGCCCTGCGCGGCGAACATGGCCAGCGCCGACTCGTGGAACTCCGGGAAGTAGGAGCCGGTGCAGTCGGAGAGGATCAGCGACTCGAAGCCCCGGTCGTTGGCCTCGCGGACGGTCGACTGGACGCACACCTCGGTGGTGACCCCGGTGACGACCAGGTGGGTGATGCCGCGCGCTCGGAGGATCGTCTCCAGATCTGTCGCATAGAAGGAGCCCTTGCCCGGCTTGTCGAGAACCACCTCACCCGGGTGGGGAGCGAGCTCGGGGACGATGTCGTGACCGGCGGAGCCGCGCACGAGGAGCCGGCCCATCGGCCCCTCCTCGCCGATCCGCAGCGACGGGTTGCCCCGGTCGCGCTTGGCCGAGAACAGGTCGGTCAGGTCGGGACGGTGGCCCTCGCGGGTGTGGATGACGGTCCACCCGCGGTCGCGGAAGGCGGCCAGCACGGCCCGGGTCGGCTCGATCGCGCTGCGCAGGCGTGAGACGTCGTTGCCGAGGGACTCACCGAAGCCACCGGGCTCCAGGAAGTCCCGCTGGAAGTCGATGCACAGCAGTGCGACGGAGGCCGGTTCGAACGGGTAGGGAAAGGGCTCCGCTGGAACGGTGGTCATCCGGATCTCCTGCTGCCCGCGCTCGAGGCGCCCGGGGAACTCACCGGACCGGCCCGGCCCGGCGACGTGATGGAGGTGCCGGCCCGGCCGGCGAGCGCGTCCCGCAGCCGCGGCAGCGAGGTGATGACCGCGCGGCGCCCGCCGCCGGCGAGGAACTGCAGGGCGGACTCGACCTTCGGGCCCATCGAACCGGCGGGGAACTCGCCGTCCTCCAGATAGCCGCGGGCCTCGTCGGGACGCACATCGGACAGCGCCCGCTGATCCGGGGTGCCGAACCCCACGTAGACCTGGTCCACTCCGGTCACGAGCACGAGGGTGTCCACGCCGGCGATCGCGGCCAGCAAGGCGGAGGCGCGGTCCTTGTCGATGACCGCGTCCACGCTGCGCCAGCCCCCGTCCTCACGCAGGACGGGGATCCCGCCACCGCCGGCGGCGATCACGACGGCGTCCGTGTCGAGCAGCGACCGGATCTGGTCGGTCTCGACGATCCGCAGCGGCCGTGGGCTGGCGACCACGCGGCGGAAGACCCCGGCCGATGTCTCGGTGACCGTCCAGCCCTCCTTCGCCGCGAGCAGCCGGGCGACCGCAGGGCTCAAGTGCGAGCCGATCGGCTTGGTCGGGGCCGCGAACGCGGGGTCGTCGCGGGCCACCTCGGCATGGGTGAGCACGGCGACCGCCCGGGTCGACATCCCGCGCCGGGCCAGGGCGCTGTCGATCGCCACCGAGAGGATGTGCCCGACACCGCCCTGGGAGTCGGCGACGGCGAGCCACAGCGGGAGCTCCGGCAGGCCCTCGACCGCGGCCTCGGCGGCCACCAGTTCTCCCCGGCGCAGGATGAACCCCACCTGCGGCCCGTTGCCGTGGGTGACCAGCACCCGCCAGCCGTCGGCGATCAGGTCGGCCACCTGCTCGGCGAACGCGGCGGCCCGCTGCTGCTGGCGCGGAATGGAACCGGGTTCGCCGTCGAGGACCAGGGCGTTTCCGCCGATGGCCACCAACGCGGTGCGGCTCATCGGATGTCCGATCTCCGGGAGTGGGCCCGCCAGGCCTCGCCGAGGACCTCGCCGCCCGCGAGGGACGTCGGGGACCCGCGGCTGGCTGGGCAGGGGGTTTCCACCCTGGGCACGGAGGAAGGCTAGGGCGGAGAGGCGCTGAGTGGGTGCGTCGGGAGCGGCCGTCTTTCCCGCCGTCCACGAGGATCGCCACCGCCGGCGATGCGCAGCAGCGCCCGCAGCGCCGGGAGCGCGCCGACCGGCTCGATCGCCGAGGGTGAGGCACCGGGGTGGTGCGCAGCGACCCGCACCCGCAGCGCCGCAGGCCGGGTGCGGAACACGACCGGGGGAGTGAGCAGGGCTGCCTCGCCATCGATCCCCGCCGGCACCGGACGGGTCGCCTCGACGCGGAAGTCGGGTGTCACCCACTGTCGCCAGGGGCGGCGCCGGCGCCGCTCCCCGCTGACCGGCGGGTCGAGTACGGTCACCCCGAGGAGCCCCTGGTCGACGGCCGGCCGGGTGCCCGCACCGGCCGCCCCGGTCAGCCGGTACTGGTTGTTGCTCACCATGATCACGGCCGCACCCCGCAGCGTGCGGCCACCCGGGGTGGTCCAGCTCAGGTCGTGCGAGGCGCCCTCCGGGGCCCGCGAGGCGGCCACCGTGTCCAGCAGCGTCCGCAGCTTCGCCGCGCGATAGCCCTCCTGCTGCACGGCCTCCGCGTAGACGCCCAGGGAGACGTTGTTGACGAAGACCCGACCGTTGACCTCGGCGAGGTCGACCACCCGTTCGCCGCCGTCGACGAAGGCGTCGAGCGCCCCCACGACGTCGTCCCGGTCCACGCCCAGGTCGAGGGCGAAGTGGTTGCGCGTACCTGCGGGGATGCAGGCGTAGGGCAGGTCCGCCTCGGCGGCGAGCGCGGCCACGACGGCCTGCGAGCCGTCGCCACCGGCCATGGCCAGCGCGTCCGCACCGGCGTCGACCGCCTCGCGCACGAGTGCCTCGAGGTCCGCCCCGGCGTGCAGCTCGACCACCTCGATGCCCCGTTCCCCGGCCGCGGCCGCCAGGCCGACCCGGGCCGCCCGGCCGCCGCCGGACCGGGGGTTGACGACGAGCACCGGCCGCTTCGGTCGTGCCGCGGCCGGCAGGACGACGTCCGGCTGGAAGGCCACCCGGGCCGCCGCGTGCCAGATCAGCGCACCGAGACCGAGCTGCACCAGGCTCTGCCGGTAGCCTTCGTCACCCAGCACGAGGACCCCGCCCGCCAGGGCGACGCCGGCGACGGCGAGGGCGGCCACGCGCCCCCAGCCCCGCCGCAGGACCCCCTCCCAGGCACCGGCCGCGACCAGGGCGGTACACAGCAGCAGGAGCAGGCCGCGTGGGAAGTCGTCGACCGCCACGATGACCGTCAGCAGGACGACCCACGCCGCGGCGGCGAGCGCCAGCGCGGCGGCGCTGCGGCGCCGGCGCACCGGCGACATGCGGCTCGGACCCGACATCGACGCCCCCATCGTTCACCTCGCTGCGCGGTGGCCGCCCAGGGGGCGGTGCCG
This sequence comes from Geodermatophilus sp. CPCC 205506, assembly GCF_051383635.1. NCBI lineage: Bacteria > Bacillati > Actinomycetota > Actinomycetes > Geodermatophilales > Geodermatophilaceae > Geodermatophilus > Geodermatophilus sp. CPCC 205506. The sequence goes on from NZ_JALPKP010000002.1 coordinate 183,817, forward strand.
CACTCGTCGCGGAGGTGGGTCTCGATGCGGTCGCCGGTCGCGGACAGGTCTCCCGCGGCGTCGTCGAGGGCGTCGAGCGTCGAGCGATCGGAGAGGTCGACGTCGGCGAACGCGTCGGCCATCCGCTCGAGGCCGTCCGCCGGTGCCTGCCAGTCGGCGGCGATCGCGGAGGGCGCCTTGCTCGCGCGCAGCTCCGCGGTCAACAGCCACGCCGGCCCGACAGGCGGACCGATTCCCGGGCTCCGTGCCGGACATGGCGGCCCCCAGGGGCGGGATGAGGGGACGGCCTCGAGTGTCCACCCGGCTCGACCGCCTCGACAGGGGGCCGGCCCGGCCTGGGGGACCCGCCGGGGGCGGATCGGGGCGTGCGGAGTCGCGCGGTCGACCGGCGGAGGCGCACGAGCGCCGTCGTCGCGCCGGCGTGTCCCGGTACGGCGGCCGTGACGGACACGCGGACGCCCCGGACCGCGGAGCGCGGTCCGGGGCGTCCGAACAGGTGGTGCTTACCGCAGGTCGTAGCGGTCGAGCTCCATGACCTTCACCCAGGCCGCGACGAAGTCCTGCACGAACGTCTCCTTCGCGTCGTCGGCCGAGTAGACCTCGACGATGCCGCGCAGGATCGAGTTCGAGTTGAACACCAGGTCGGCCGCGGTGGCCGTGCGCACGACGTCGCCGCCGGCGTCCAGCCCCTCGTAGACGCCCTCGGTGGCCACCGAGGTCCGCCAGGAGATGCCCAGGTCGAGCAGGTTGCGGAAGAAGTCCTGCGACAGCACGCCGGGGCGGTCGGTGAAGACGCCGTGCTGCACACCACCGGTGTTGGCGCCGAGGACCCGCAGGCCGCCGACCAGCAGGGTCATCTCCTTGGCGGTGAGCTCGAGCATGTACGCCCGGTCGACCAGGAGCGTCTCCGGCTCCAGCTTGCTCCCCGGCGCGATCCAGTTGCGGAAGCCGTCGGCCCGCGGCTCGAGCCAGCGGAAGTTGTCGACGTCGGTCTGCTCCTGCGAGGCGTCGGTGCGACCGGGCGTGAACGGCACGGTCACCTGCACGCCGGCGTCCGCCGCGGCCTTCTCCACCGCGGCGCTGCCGCCGAGGACGATCAGGTCGGCGAGCGAGACCCTCTTGCCGGTCTGCTGCTCGAACTCGCCCTTCACCCGCTCGAGCACCGGCAGCACGTCCCGGACGCCCTCGTTGACCGCCCAGTTGATCTGCGGCTCGAGGCGGAGTCGGGCGCCGTTGGCGCCACCACGCTTGTCCGTGCTGCGGTAGGACGCGGCGGCGGCCCAGGCCGTGTGCACCAGCTGCGAGACCGTCAGCCCCGAGGCGAGCACTCGCTGCTTGAGGTCGGCGATCTCCGCCTCGCCCACGAGCTCGTGGTCGACGGCGGGCAGCGGGTCCTGCCAGATCAGGTCCTCGGCGGGGACGTCGGGGCCGAGGTACCGGGTCTTCGGGCCCATGTCCCGGTGCAGCAGCTTGAACCAGGCCCGCGCGTACTGGTCGGCGAAGTGGTCGAAGTCGTTGCGGTAGCGCTCCGCGATCGCGCGCAGCTCGGGGTCCTTGACGAGCGCCATGTCGGCGGTCGACATCATCGGCGGGTTCTTCTTGCCCTCGATGTGCGCGTCGGGCACGAGCTCCTGCGCCTCGGGGTTCACCGGCTGCCACTGCTTGGCGCCGGCGGGGCTCTCGGTGAGCTCCCAGTCGTAGCCGAACAGCGTCTCGAAGTAGGAGTTGTCCCACGTCGTCGGCGTCGGCGTCCAGGCGCCCTCGAGGCCGCTGGTGATGGTGTCGGCACCCTTGCCGGTGCCGTGCTGGCTGATCCAGCCCAGGCCGTTGCCGTGCACCGGGCAGCCCTCGGGCTCCGGGCCGACGAGCTCGGGGTTGCCGGCGCCGTGCGTCTTCCCGAAGGTGTGCCCGCCGGCGACGAGGGCGACGGTCTCCTCGTCGGTCATGCCCATGCGACGGAAGGTCACCTTGATGTCGTGGGCCGAGGCGAGCGGGTCGGGCCGGCCCTTCGGGCCCTCGGGGTTGACGTAGATCAGCCCCATGGTCACGTTGGCCAGCGGGCCCTCGTCCAGGTCCAGCGGGTCGTCGCCGGCGTAGCGCTCGTCGCCGAGCCAGGTGTCCTCGGGACCCCAGAAGACCTCGCCGGGCTGCCAGTTGTCCGCGCGGCCGAAGGCGAAGCCGAAGGTCTTCAGGCCCATGTCGTCGTGCGCGACGTTGCCGGCCAGCAGCAGCAGGTCGGCCCAGGACAGCGCGCGGCCGTACTTCTGCTTGACCGGCAGCAGCAGCCGGCGGGCCTTGTCGAGGTTGGCGTTGTCCGGCCAGCTGTTCAGCGGCGCGAAGCGCTGCCCGCCCTCGCCGCCGCCGCCCCGGCCGTCCGCGATGCGGTAGGTGCCGGCTGCGTGCCACGACATCCGGATGAACAGCGGGCCGTAGTGACCCCAGTCCGCCGGCCACCAGTCCTGCGAGGTGCGCATGACCTGGACGACGTCGCGCTTGACCGCCTCGACGTCCAGGGTCGCGACCGCGGCCTTGTAGTCGAAGTCCGCGCCGAGCGGATCGGAGTCCTTCGAGGGCTTGTTCAGCACGGACAGGTCGACCTGGTTGGGCCACCAGTCCCGGTTGCTCTGCGGCCGCCGGTTGGTGACCTGGGTCGGCCCGGGGATCGCCGGGTTCTCGCTCTCGCTGGTGCTCTCGCTCTGGTTCTTGTCGATCTCGTTGGTCACGACGTACCTCTCTGTGCGGTGCGGGGGGCGGGGGCGGGAGGAGGGTCGGCTGCGCACGACGGGCAGCGTCCCCAGAACAGGACCTCAGCCTCGTCGATGACGAAGCCTGCGTCGGAGGAGGGGGTCAGGCAGGGAGCGGCGCCGGTCGTGCAGTCGACGTCGGCTATGGCCCCGCAGTCGCGGCAGACCAGGTGGTGGTGGTTGTCGCCCACGCGGGCCTCGTAGCGGGCGTCGGAGCCCTCCGGCTGGATGCGTCGCACGAGGCCGCTGTCCTCGAGTGCGCGCAGCACGTCGTACACCGCCTGGTGCGACACCGCGCCGAGGCGGACACGCGCCGCGCTGATCAGTGCCTTGGTGTCGAGGTGCGGCTGGGCGTGGACGGCGTCCAGCACCGCGAGGCGCGGCCGGGTGACCCGCAGACCCGCCGCGCGCAGTGCACGCTCGAGTTCTGCGGCGTCCGGTGGCACGGCTCGATTTTCCCCGCTTCCCTTGATCGAGTCAAGAGACGGCGCCGGGGAGGTCGGCCGGCGAGGGGACCCGTGCCGCGGCTGCAGGAGACGCCCAGGGGCCGAGCCGACGCCCGACCGCCGCGGGGCCGAGCCGCGTGTGGTGTGGTCGGTCAGGAGTCGTCGGTCGGCTCGGCCGCGAACGGTTCGACGCGGTCGCCGACACCGATCGACCCCGGTTCCTCGACCGTGGCGTACACGCCGAAGACCACCGCGCCGTTGTCCGGGAGGTGGGCGACCGGAGTGGTGAGGTCCGCGGCCAGCTCGCCGCGGTAGCGCGCGATCGACCTGAGGGTGCTGAAGTCCACCTCGCCGCTGTCGGGGTTCTCGTTGGTGACCACGCAGCGGGGGACCGGGCCGACCACCCGCACCGTGGCCCCGCCCAGCCGGAGCCGCCGGCCCGCCCAGGTGTCCTCCTCGTGGACGCCGCACCCGTCCACCTCGACGAGCATCCGGAAGCGCCGGTGGTCCAGCCGTTCGCCACCGGGGGTGACGCTGCGGAGGTGCTCGATGGTGGCCGAGGAGATCAGCGTCACCGCGTGCACGTCGACCGCGTCGCCCGGGGTGTCGGCGGCGACCAGGTGGACGGGCTCGCCGACGAACTCGGTGAGCGCTGCTGACCACGGACCCCTCACCAGACGGCCGGCCACGTCGCGCCCGTAGAAGTCGGTGACGACCGGCTCACCCAGCTCGGTCGTCGTCCCCTGCACCGGTTCGCGACCGGGGATCTGCAGGGACAGGTGTCTCCGGTGGCCGTCGTACTGCGCGGTGATCCGGACCAGGGGGCCGTGGTGCTTGCCGTTGAACAGCCGGTGCCGGGCATCGACGAGGTGGAAGCGCCGGTTGTCCTCGACGCCGTTCCCGGTGAGCACCAGGCCGGCCGGGTGGTGGAGGGCGGTGCCCTTGACGGGCGTCATCGAGAGGCGCGAGACGACGGGCATGGGTGTCCTTCCGGTGGTGCGTGGAGGACCGAGCGTAGGGAGCAGCGTGCCCCGACGCGTCGTCCCCGGCTCGTCCGCGGCCCGCAGGGACACCGGGGCGAGGAAGTGTCGCGAGGGCGACCCGGTGCACACGCCCACGCTCGGGGGCTCACGCCTGGGCGCGCACGCCCTCCGGATCAGCAGCTCCGCGTCCGACGCGCCAGCGGGTCGGTCCGTCACCGTCCGCAGTCACCCGGCCGGGCGGATGCACCGGCTCGCCCGCCGGCGCCGGCGGGCCGCTCCGCCCACGCACGGCGGGCGACGCCGGTGGGACTCTCTGGTGGCGACGGGGATTCCACCGTCCTGTACGTCACGGGCGAGGTGATCGCCGATGTCCATGTCGCGCAGCGGCTCCGGCGCAGCGGTGTTCCGTGGCCGCACGGTCGTCGCCCTCGTCTGCCTCCTCACCGGGTGCGCCGCCGCGGAGCGGACCGGTACCGAGCCGGTGCGGGCGCGCGCAGCGGTCGACTGGCTGAACACGACGTACACCGTGACCTGCGACGGCATCGTCCCGGACGGCTTCCGCGCGACCGTCGTCGACGGGAGTGCGCGGGTCCCCGCCGAGGGCAGCCGCCCCCCGCACTACGACTACTACGACATCCGGGTCAGGGCCACGGCCGGCGGTGACGTGGACGGCGACGGTGCGCCCGACGCCGTCGTCCTGCTGGACTGCTCACCGCAGCCGTCCAACGGCGTCCTCCAGGAGGTCCAGGTCTTCTCGTCGACCGGTCGCCCGCTGGGCGCCCTGCCCAGCCCGTTCACCCTGCAACGGGGCGTGAAGCCGCCCCCCGTGTACGACCCGGCGGGGCTGTCGGTCCAGGACGGCGCGATCGTGGCGGGGATGATGGACTACGGGCCGGACGACTCCCACGCCACCGGACCCTCCGTGCCCCTCACCGTGCGCTGGCGCTTCGACGGACAGGAGTTCGTGCGGGCCTCGTCGTGACGCGCGTCTGCCAACCGCGCGGGTGACCGCGTGACCTCCCGATGACCCGCCCCGAGCGCCAGGCGGCCGCGCAGGACGACGCCGAGTTCCGTTGTCTCACGAGGCGACAGGGGTGATCGTGGTGCATGGCGTCGCATCCGTCGTACGAGCAGTCGAAGCACGTCGCCGAGGCCAGCCGCGAGACCGAGTGGGCGAAGCCGTCGTTCGGCAAGGAGCTCTTCCTCGGCAACTTCCGCCTCGACCTGATCCACCCGCAGCCAGAGCTCGACGCGGCCGCGACGGAGAAGGGCGAGGCGTTCCTCGAGCGCCTCCGCGCCTTCCTCACCGAGCAGGTCGACCGGCAGCAGATCGAGCGCGACGCCAAGATCGGCGACGACGTCCTCCAGGGCCTCAAGGACCTGGGTGCGCTCGGCATGAAGATCCCGGAGGAGTACGGGGGACTCGGGCTGAGCCAGGTCTACTACAACAAGGCGCTGGCCATGGCCGGCACGTGGCACTCGTCGATCTCGACGCTGCTCTCCGCGCACCAGTCGATCGGCCTGCCCGAGCCGCTGCGGCTGTTCGGCTCCGAGGAGCAGAAGCGCCGATGGCTGCCCAGGCTGGCGAGGGACCACGTCTCGGCATTCCTGCTCACCGAGCCCGACGTCGGCTCGGACCCGGCGCGCATGAGCACGACCGCGGTCCCGACCGAGGACGGCACCGGCTACCGGATCAACGGCACGAAGCTGTGGGCGACCAACGGCGCCATCGCCGACGTGGTCGTGATCATGGCCGTCGTCCCGAAGTCCGACGGCCACAGGGGCGGTATCACCGCGTTCCTCTGCCCGTGCGACCGCGCGGGCATCACGGTCGAGCACCGCAACGAGTTCATGGGGCTCAGAGGCATCGAGAACTCGGTGACGCGCTTCGACGACGTCCTCGTCCCCCGAGAGGACGTCATCGGCGGCGAGGGCAAGGGTCTGCGGATCGCGCTCACCACGCTGAACACCGGCCGCCTGTCGCTGCCGGCGTTCTGCCTGTCGGCGACCAAGTACTCCCTGAAGATCGCGCGCCAGTGGTCGGCCGAACGGAAGCAGTGGGGTCAGCCGATCGGCAAGCACGACCCGGTCGCGCAGAAGCTCGCCTGGCTGGCGGGCACGGCGTTCGGTCTCGAGGCGATGCTCGACGTCTCCAGCCGGCTGGCCGACGACAAGCGCAACGACATCCGCATCGAGGCCGCCCTCGCCAAGCTCTACGGGTCGGAACTCGGCTGGACCGCCGTCGACGAGATGGTCCAGATCCGTGGTGGTCGCGCCTACGAGACTGCCGAGTCGCTCGCGCGGCGGGGCGAGAAGCCGGTACCGGCCGAGCAGATGCTGCGCGACATGCGCATCAACCGCATCTTCGAGGGATCCACGGAGATCATGCACCTGCTCATCGCCCGTGAGGCCGTCGACGAGCACCTGAAGGTGGCGGGGGACCTGGTGCGCGGCGAGGTCCGACCGGCCGACAAGGCGAAGGCCGCCGCGAAGGCGGGCGCCTTCTACGCCAAGTGGTTCCCGACGCTGACCGTGGGCGCCGGCCAGCGTCCCGGCTCCTTCTCCGAGTTCGGGGAGCTGGCCAGGCACGTGCGCTACGTCGAGCGCCACGCCCGCAAGCTCGCGCGGTCGACCTTCTACGCGATGGGTCGCTACCAGGCCCGCCTCGAGCAGAAGGGCCACCTGCTCGGCCGGATCGTCGACATCGGAGCCGAGCTCTACGCCATCGCGTGCGCGTGCGTCTACGCGCACACGATCGGGCGCGAGCAACCCGACCGCCGGCAGGAGGCGGTGGAACTGGCCGACCTGTTCTGCGGCCAGGCCCGCCGTCGGGCCGACCGCCTGTTCGCGGAGCTGTGGGCCAATGACGACTCCGCTCAGTACGCGGCCGCGCAGCAGGTGCTCTCCGGCCGATATGCATGGTTCGACGAGGACGTGCTCGACCCGGCCGGTGATGGTCCGATGATGCCGACCCACGCCCCGCCGGCCGCCGAGCAGTTCGGGGCGCCTCCGGCCCCGGTGGCGGCCACGGCCACCCGGTAGGAGGCTGCCCGGGCGGGCCGGCGTCCCGCGTGGACGACCCGTGGGGTCATCCCGCCCAGGCCAGCGACGAGGCCACCGCCTGCGTGAGCGGCGAGGTGATCCCGGCTGGGCCGGCGCGGAAGGGGTTGCCTCACGGCAGCGCCGCATCAGCGGCACAGAGGATGACGTCCTGGCCGCCGAACTCGTCCCTGAGCCGCACGGTCGCCAGCTGCTCCGGGAGCAGCTCGACCAGCCGTCGAGGTGTGACGGCGTAGCAGCGGTACCCGTCCTCGGTGCAGAGTCCGGCCAGCAGCGCGCGGAGCTTCACCGTTCCGGGCAGCACCTCGACGAAGAGAGTCGGTCGCCTCCGACGAAGGTGCTGCCGCATGGCGGCGAGCAGGGCGTGCTCCTGCCCCTCGACGTCCATCTTGATCAAGTCCACGCCGTCGAGCAGGCGCCGGACGTCGATCGCCGGTACCTCGTGCGCGCTGGTGACGTTCCGCGCCATCTCCGGCGGGAGTTCGGTGTCGACCGGCAGGAATGCCACCGTCGGGGTGGCCGCCTGCTCCTCCGGGACGAGCAGGGACACCGTCGAGACGGCGGGGTCGGCTATCGCAGCGGCCTCGAGGAGTTCGACGGAGGCGACCTGGTTGAGGGTGAGGTGTCTCCGGCAGATCTGCGCGGACACCGGGTGCGGCTCCACGGCGACGTAACGCACACCCGGCGCAGCTCGGCCGCCCTGCACGGCGAAGTAGCCGATGTTGGTGCCGAGCTCCAGAACCGACTGCGAACTACGGCAGAAGGCCCGCCACCAGGGCAACAGCTCGGGCTCCCAGCCCTGCTCGCCGCACCAGTAGAGTTGCTCCAGGACCTGCGAGTCGATGGCCAGGAACTCCAGATCCGGGTTGTCGATCAGGCGGAAGCTCGACACCGCCCGAGGAATCCCACCCTGATACAGCCCGCGCAGCGCCGCCCGGCGCAGGCGGGTCAACGGGGACGTCCCGGCGCCCGGCGCCAGGGCCCGCCGGAGCCCGTCCGCGAGCGGGATCGGCAACGGACCGACGACGGCTCGGGCGAAGCGTCGTCCGACCGGAGTCACGGGCACGACGGGTAGCCGCCGACCTGTGACTCCCAAACCCGCATGGCCGGCGTCGCGCCGGGCGGCCCGCCCGAGGCGGCGGGGAGCCTGTCGTGCAGCCAGCGGTCGGCGGGGTCCGCCGGCGCCCGGTCCGGTAGCTCGAGGTCGACCACCGTGCTCCGCTCGTCGAGGTCGTCCCGGCGGAGGACGACGTCGACCCGGTGGGCGTGCGAGCGCCGCTCGCCCTCCGGGGGTGGCATGTCCGGCAGGACGTGGAAGGCGCGCACCTCCAGAGCGATCCCCGTCTCGTGCACGACGCCATTGATAGCGCAGCGCGCCATTGACGACACGCGGTTGCCGGCCGTCGAGGGCGGTCCTCGCCGGTGCACGCACCCTGCTGGCCGTCGACCCCGGCCCACGGTCCGGATGGTCGCTGGTGGTCGACCTGGGACGCGGGCACCGTGGCCGCGCGCGCACCTACCGGGCGGTCCGCGGAGGGCTGACTCGCTACATCCGCACACGACTGTCGTGAGGTGAGGGCTGACCTGCCCGATCCGGTCGAGGAGCGAACCAGAGGGGGAGAAGCCGTTCATCCAGGGATTGACCTGTCGGTGATCCCAGCCCGAGGGCGGATCGTCAGAGTCCGGTGTCGGACACCCCGTGGTGGTAGCCCGATGGCCGGTCCTGGAAGCGGGCCGTCCGCATCTCCGCGTGCGCCCGCACTCGATCGGTCGCCCTGCCATGTCGGCCGGCGAGCCGGTGCGGGAGCCGGTCAGCGGACGAGGCCCGTCAGGGAGATCCGCACCGGCCCCGCGCTGACCACGACGCCACCGCGCAGACGCCGGACACCGGGCGCCGACCACTGCCAGAGCGTCACTCGCACCTCCAGCGTCGGCCTCGGCGTCGGCGTCTGCACCCAGGCCGTGCCGCGTCGCTCCTCCGGCGGCGGAGCTGCGCGTTGCACCGGATGCGGAACGGGCATCGGCGCAGCCCGGCGCAGGTCGTCGAGCAGGTCGTCCTTCAGGGCACCGGGGCGCTTGGCCCGTGGACGGACCTTGTCGGCAGTCGTCATCGCTGGACCCTCTCGGCGGCGGTCAGGGCCTCGTCGGCGAGCGCGAGGTACGCGGTCGCCACCGGGCTCGTGGGGTGGGAGAGCACGACAGGACGCTTGGCCAGCGTGCTGGTCGGTACGCGACGGGACAGCGGCACGCGCGTCCGGAGCAGGGGGAGGTCCGTGCCGTCGAGCGCACCGGCGACCTCACGCGCCGCGCGACCGTGCTGGTCCCAGACCGCACACGCGACCCCGACGAGCACGGCCGAGGTGTTCTCATACGTGCGCTGCTGCTCCAGGAAGGCCGCGACGCGTGCGACGCCGACCGCCGACCCGGGATCGCTGGTGAAGACCGTGAGGACAGCGTCGACCGCGCAGACGGCGGCGAGGGTGAGGCCACCGAGGTCCCCGCGGGTGTCGAGGACGACGTGCTCGTACTCGCCCATCAGTGGTCGCAGCACCCGCCGCACGCTCGTCACCAGCCCGCCGGTCGTGGCCAGGTGGGTGGCCGCCGTGTCCAGCGACGGGTGGGACGGCAACAGGTCCAGCCCCGGCGTGACGTCGTGCCGGACCACGGCGCGCGCATCGGCAGAGGGGTCCTCGAGGAGTGCGGCCAAACTGTCGTCGCCGGACTTGGCAACGACCCCGAAGGCTCGACCCAGGCTGTCCTGGGGGTCGACGTCCACGGCGAGCACCCTGCCGCGTCGGGCGAGGGCGACGGCCAGGTTCGCGGCCACCGCCGTCTTGCCCACACCGCCTTTGGAGGAACAGACAGCCAATCGCATGGGCGAAAGTGTGCGGACTGCTCGCGGCCACGGGCGGGTGCCGGGCCGCCGTCGGGGTGGTCGTTGCCCCAGCCGACGCACTGTGCTCGATGTCACCACCAGCGGGTGCCCGGCGCGGGGTTGTCGAGTGCTCACAGCCGGGATCGCCCCAGGCGCGATCACGTTCCCCGCACTGCCCGCCGATGAGGCAGGGGAGGCGACGGCCGACCCTCGACCTCCGTCGCCCGGGGAGCGCAGCGATGACTGTTCCAGTCCGGCGGATCGGCAACGCACTGGCCGTGCTCGCCGGCGCCCACCCGGATGTCCTGGAGGCGGCGCCTCGCGCCCGTGCGCGGTTCGTCGCGCTGGGCGGCGTCCTCCTGAGCACCGGCGCCCTCGCCGTCCTGTCGGCGTCGTTCGCGGTGCACATGGCGCTGGGCGCCTCGTGGCCGGTGGCGTTGCTCATCGGGCTGGGCTGGGGTGCGGTGATCGTCAACCTCGACCGCATGCTGCTGGTGGGGATGTCGCACGACCCGTCGCTCCGGCGGAACGTCGTCCTGGCGGTGCCGAGGATCGGGCTCGCGCTGGTGCTCGGCGCGGTCATCGCGACGCCGTTGACCCTGCGGGTGTTCGGCCCCGAGATCGACACGGAGGTCGTGTCGATCCAGGCCGAGGCGGCAGATGCCTACAAGACCGGCCTCGAGTCCGACGCCCGGTTCCGGCAGATCCCTGCACTGCGGGAGCGGATCGCCGCCCACCAGGCGGTCGTCGCCAGCGGCGGGCACGCGGACCCGGCGTTGGAGCCGGTGAACGACCGGCTGGCGACCGAGCAGGCCGCCTACGACACGGCGGTCAACGGCTACCAGCAGCTGGCGGCGAAGGCGCAGTGCGAGATGGACGGTACGTGCGGCACGGGGGACGCCGGGGATGGTGGGGCCTACCAGAGCGCCAAGGCGGCGGCCGAGGCGCAGGCCGCGGTGGTCACCGCCGCGAAGGCCCGTCTCGACGCCGCGGTGACCGCCGCCGAGGGTGCCTGGGCTCGCAGCGCCACACAGGCACAGGCCGGCCTCGCCGCCGACGAGGCCACGATCGCCGGCCTCACCGCGGAGCAGGACCGCCTGCAGGCCGCGTTCGAGGCCACGAACGACAACGCTGACGGCATCCTGATCCGGCTGCAGGCGCTGAGCCGCCTGAGTGACCGCGACAGCACGCTGCAGATGGCACACCTGATGCTCTCGTTGCTCTTCGTCTGCATCGAGCTGCTGCCGGTGCTGATGAAGGTGCTGCTGAACTTCGCCCCTCCGAGTGCCTACGACCAGGTCACCGCGCTGCGCGACCACGACGACGTCGAGGCCATGCGGCTGCAGCAGAAGGTGCGGCTGGGGGTGGAGCAGGCGCAGGCGGAGCTGCTCCTCATGGCCGAGTCCGAACGGGTGGAGACAAGGAGACAGGGCATCCTCGCGCGGCAGCACGCCGCCGAGGCGGCGAAGGCGGCCGAGGAGCGCGAGGCGGCCGAGGCGACCGAGGCGCGGCGGGTGGAGCGCCAGAAGCAGGTGATCCTCGCCCGGCAGGAGGCGGCGGAGGCGCGGCGCGCGGCCGAGGCGCGGGACGCGGCCGAGGCGCGCAAGGCCGTCGAGGCGCGGCGGGCAGCCGAGGCGCGCAAGGCGGCCGAGGCTCGCAGGGCGGCCGAGGCGCGGGAGGCGGCGGAGGCCCGGCGGGCAGCCGAGGCGCTGGAGGCGGCGAGGGCGGAGCTGGAGGCCGCGAGGCTCGAGCTGGAGCAGCAGGCGGCGAGGGACGCCGCGGCCGAGGAGAGCGCACGCTGGCCGTGGGACATGGGCCCGTTCGGCTTCGCCCGCGACGCCGCCGTGCGGACTGTCCGGACGGTCACCCGTCGAACCTCCAACCGGGTCCCGACGTCGGTCTGACGCCGGTCGGGCGCCGTGAACCTCGACGGCGCCCCTCGTGCCCAGGAGTCGGCGGCCGAGTCGGTCACGTCGACGGAGGCGGCCCCGCGGTCACCGACCGCGGGGCCGCCGCGTCCGAGCGGGGCAGCTAGCGCGCGGCGAGACTCCAGCAGCGCCCGGTTGATGCCGACGCGCTCTCCCCGCCGCGCAGATCAGAGCTGCAGGATCGCTGCAGCGATCAGGTAGGCCGCGGCTGCGCCCTCCGGGTCGTGCAGATCTCCAGGAGTTCCTGACGTCGCTCGGGACCGTGCGCGCACCGCGGCGCCGGGATCTGCAGCAACGAGATCGACGCACAGACCGGCAACCACGGCTGCGGCGTCGAGACCGTCGAGACCGTCGAGCGCGAGGCCGTTGTGGAGCAGAGTCGCCACCTCGAGGAACACCTCACGAGCTGTCGCGAGATCCACCTCGGGACCTGCCTGGGCGACTGCATCGGCGGTTGCCAGGAACTGATCGAACGGTGGACCCGCGGTGTTGGGCGGCATACCGAAAGCCTCGCAGCGCACTCCGGCCCGGAAAAGCTGCTATCAGGTCCGCCGGAGCGGCGCGCACCGACGCGGGGGGTGACCTTCCCGATCATGGCTCGGCCTGACGACGGTCGAGACCAGGCTGGGACGAGAGAGATTCGCAGCCAGCCGGCCGGTCAGCAAGGAGCACCATCGGGTGCAACCGGTTCGACTACCGGCGGCCCGAGAGCGACCCCACGGGACGCGGCGATCCCCGACGGCGTGGCCATCGTCGGGCCCGACGGGGTGCACACCCGCCCCGCTGCCGGCTGGGTGCTCACCGTCGGCCGGCGCCCTGTGCAGCGGCGCCACGGGGCGTTGCTCATGCGGTCAGCGGCATCGCGGCCGAGGGCCGGCATGACGTGGCTCAGGTGTCTGTGGTCGTGCGCATCTGTGCGTGGCCCAGGACCTCTATGACGACGCGGGGATGGACGCCGTCGGACCCGACTTCCACTCGATCGGTTGGGTTCGCCTGCGCGAAGACCAGGTCGTTGTCCTCCCAAGTGGGACCGGCGGCGATGCGCTTCTGCCGTTGGGCGGCTCGGTGGGCGCAGAGGGCCTCGACGAGTCGCCCGGGTAGCGCCAGGGTGCGCCGGCTGCGCTCGGCCTTCGGCTCCTCGTAGAGGAGGCCCCGTCCTCCGACGCGGTGCAGGCCGCGACGAACGGTCAGCACGCCCTTCTCGAGGTCGGCGTCTGCTTGAGCTGCTCCGCCCCGATGCCCCGATGTCGGCGTGGCGCGCGAGGACACTGGACCGCAGCAAGAGTTGACAGGGGCGCCGCAGAAGATCGATGGACGTGCCGCGTCCGCATCGTCGAAATACGACAGCGAATCGGCGTCGATGGTTTGGCAACTCGGCATCCGGCAGCTGGACGAAGTCCATCGGCGTTGAGCGCCAATCGTGGCGTGACTCCCCCCGCCGCGTCGACGCCGGAACAGCATTGCCCAATGCGGCGTACCACTTCGCCGGGCGGTGCCCTGATTCGCCGCCATCCCGGCCACGGGTCACTGTCGCAGCCACGGAGCCTGTAACTTGTGTTCCCCTGGGGCGCAAATCACCGTTTCGTCGTCATGGAAATCGATCGGTGCAGCGAGGAGAGGGCCCATGTGTGATGTCGTGGGGCGGGCCGTGGAGATGTCGACCTCTCGCCGGAACCTGTTCAAGTCGGCGGCGCGCTCGCGGCCGGCGCCGTCTTCTACGGCGGGCTCACCGCCGGTTCCACTGCCGGAGCCCGCCTGCCCCACCAGGAGGGAGCCGAGGGCCGCCGGACGCGACTCGTCCTGCTCGGCACCGCCGGGGGACCCACCGTGTACGCCGACCGCTACGGCGTCTCCTCCGCCGTCGTCGTCGAGGACGCGGTGTACCTCGTCGACCTCGGGCACGGTTCCCAGACCCGCTTCGTGCAGGCCGGGATCGGCTCAGCGAGTCTCTCCAACCGGCCGATGGAGGGGTTGGCCGGGGTCTTTCTCACCCACCTGCACTCCGACCACATCGCCGAGTACGCGGCGCTGCAGCTCACCGGCATGTGGAACGGGCTGGACGATCCCGCGAGGCCGGTGCACATCCACGGCCCGGGCGATCGAGGTGGCTTGCCACCGGTCTTCGGCGCCCGCCCCGAGGCACCGGTGCTCCCCGGGCCCGGCGAGTCCCCCACCCCGGGCACGGTGGAGATGACCGAGCACCTCCACCGTGCGTTCGCCACCGACCTCAACGACCGGATCCGCAGCAGCGGGGCCACCGACCCGGCCGGCATCCTGATCACCCACGACATCGCCCTACCGGCCGGCACGCCCATCCCACATGACACCAACCCGATGCCGCCAGTGGCTCCGTTCCCGGTGTTCGAGGACGACCGAGTCAGGGTGACGGCGACCCTGGTCAACCACGCTCCAGTGTTCCCCAGTTTCGGGTTCCGGTTCGACACCGAGGACGGTTCCATCACGTTCTCCGGCGACACCGCGCCCAGCGACAACCTGGTCGAGCTTGCGCGCGACACCGACTACCTGGTGCACGAGGTCATCGACGAGGCCTGGGTCGAGAGCCGCTTCCCGGAGCCGCACACGCCAGCCATCGAGGCCCTCATCGATCATCTGTTGGGCTCCCACACCACGATCGAGGACGTCGGCCCGGTCGCCGACCGGGTGAACGCGGGCACTCTGGTCCTGAACCACCTGGTGCCTGGGGACAACCCTGAAAGCCGCTGGCTCGAGGCCCATCAGACGTCGTCCCGACCGGTTGTCGTCGGCCGCGACCTCATGCAGTTCGGCATGGGACCTCGTCGCTAGGCCACGGCTGTGAGCGCCGGAGCCGGCGGGTGGGGGAGTAGCACCCGCGGCTACTCGCTGGCTCCGCGACAGGTCGTGCCTCATGGCTTGAGTTCGAGAACCGACTGCAGTACGTGCTGAGCACCTCGCCGGCTGCCTCCCGCAGTGCCGCCGCGCCTCTCACTCTGTGCAGGCTGCGGCGACGGTGCCGAGGATGGCGAGGGACGTGATGACCACCGCCATGGAAAACACCGTGGCGGGCGTCCCCAGGCCGGTCAGTGGGGCCCCTATGCCGGCGAGGGCGAACTGCCCGACGCCCACGAGGGCTGAGGCGGTGCCGGCCATTCGTGCGCTTTCGGCCATTGCCAGCGCCGTCGCGTTGGGCAGCACCAGCCCGGTGGCCGAGACGAGGATGAACAGAGCAGGCAGCACTACCAGTAGCCCCGCGCCGATCGGCGTGGTGATCAGGAGGGCCGCCCCGGCCAGCGCCTGCAGCGTGAGGCCGGCGAGCAGCAGACTGCGGGGGCCGGTCCGCTGCACGAGCAGCCGAGACGCCTGACCGCCCAGGACCAGCCCGACGGCGTTGATGGCGAACGCTGCGCTGAATTGCTGTGCCGACAGACCATAGCCGACCTGAAGCACGAATGAGGAGCTCGAGATGTAGGTGAACAGTGCTCCGAAACCCAGCCCCTGGGCGAGCACGGCGGCTAGGAAAGCCCGCCGGCCGATGAGCTCTCGCGCGTTGGCCAGGGTCGTCCGCAGCCCGCCTCTGACTCGGAGCTCGAACGGCAATGTCTCCGGCAGGCGGCGAGCCACGGCGAGGAGGATCAGGAGCCCGACACCGCCGAGGAACACGAACAGTCCGCGCCAGTCTGTCAGCCGCAGCAGCTGCCCGCCGAGGATCGGTGCCAGCACCGGAGCGACTCCGGCGATGGAGGCGAGGACGGCGAACATCCGCGCCGCTTCCGTCCCCTCATAGCGGTCGCGGACCACGGCCCGGGCGAGGACGATCCCTGCCGCTCCACTCAAGCCCTGAAGCAGGCGGATTGCCACCAGAAGCTGCACGGTGGGCGACAGAGCGCACAGCAACGAGGCGAGCGTCCACGCGCCAACCCCGAACAGCACCGGTCCGCGGCGGCCGAACCGGTCCGACAGCGGGCCGGCGATCAGCTGGCCGGCCGCGAGACCGATCACCACCGCGGACAGGGTCAGCTGCACCGCCGACTGGCCTGTGGCCAACTCCGCTTGCACCAACGGTAGCGCCGGAAGGTACAGATCCATCGACAGCGGTCCGAACGCCGATAGGGCGCCCAGAAGGGCGATCAGGCCTCGACCGCGGAGGCCCCCGGCTCTCCGCTCGTCTCGCCGTGCGCACGCCCTGTCGCGACGTCGGTGCTGGCGACCGCGCAGTCCTGCGATGAGTCGCCCGATGCCGATGGTCATGTGCCTGCACAAGCCGGCGTATGAGCCCGGCCGGGCTCCCCCTGGGATGGACTGGGACGAGAAGTGGATTGGGTGGCTCGGCTGTCGGACAGCGGGACTCCCCCTCCTCAAACGGGATCAGTCGATGCCCGGCCCGATGAGGACGCAGGGCTCCTCACCTGCCACTCGAGCTCGTGGTCCTCTCGCCACACAGGTGACCTGCCTGAGGACGAAGCTCGAGCGTTCGTCGACGAGAGAGCTGACGGCCTCGGCGCGTCATCGGGCCGCCCCTGGTTGATTGCCCGATGCGCTTCGTCGAGTTCAGCAGTGGACGCGGTTGAACTGAGGCTGCTCCGAAACTGCCCCGGTAGCTTCGCTGAATCGCGCGGAGTCGCGGTCATGAACGCCGCCGTGACCGCAGTCGTGTGAACGCCCAGGCCGAGTGCCCGGACCGTCGACAGATCATCCATGGTGTCGATGTCCTGACGGAGGCCGGTGAGCGCCGGCAGAAGCAACTCCTGCGCGCCTGTGTGACGGTGGGCAGCTCGCGACCGCTCGCCGTAACGCGGCCGGAACCCGACAACGGAGGTCGCCGTGAACAGGGTCGTGCCGTCCCCTCGAGCATCGGGTACGAACATGTTCGGCGTATCCCCGGCAATGTCGAGGGCGTGCTGCAGTTCAGCCGGCTGCAGCGCCGGGAGATCTCCCGGCAAGGCTGCGATCCGATTGCTCCGAGCGGATCCGCTCGACTCGACTCCACGGCGTAGCGCGTCGTTGAGGGAATCCGTAGGAAGGTCGGCGACGAACCGCGTCCGCTCGGAGTGGAGGAGCTCCGGCCAGCGGCTGTCCCTCGTGACGATCACCAGCTCGTCGACCTCCGGACAGGCGAGGACGGCATCCCGAACATCGCGGGCCATGGCGACCACCAGCCTTCTCCGGAGAAGCGGACGCAGCCCCGCCAGCCGTGATTTGGCAATGTCCAGGCGCTTCAGCGGCACGATGACCGACCACCTGCGGCTCGGTATCACAGAACCCTGACCGAGAGGGTGAGTCGGCGCCGGCCCTCGTCGGTGCGGGCGGTGGCCATCCGCTCGGCGGTGGGGGTGCCGTACTCGGTGGTGCGCTGGCGGGCGGGGCGGCCGATCGCGGCGGCGATCGCCTCGAGGTCGGCGATGGTCTTCAGCGAGCCGTTCTCGCTGCCGGCCATC